>JANZQE010000148.1:0-11073 GCA_038040705.1 Clostridium sp.
TCTGCGTCCAATATAGCCTCATCTGGTAGCAATTCATCAGAAATTAGTGGGTATTTTATATTTTTACTTTTATCTGTAATCACCGAAAAACTTGTGACCTCTGAACCTGTACCACTAGTTGTAGGTATAGCTATAAATTTAACTTTTTTAATATCTTCCACTTCACAAGACCTGCGTTCTTGCACTTTAGAACTAAAAGAACATATGGCCTTTGCTGCATCTATAGCAGAACCACCGCCTAAAGCAATTACTACCTCTGGATTGTATTTTATCATTTCCTCTATACCTTTTACTACAGTTTCAATTGGCGGATCTGGTACAATATCTGAAAATACTTGGTACTTAGCACCTCCTTTTAAAACTTCTTCGGTAATTTTATCTATAGCCCCTGACTTTATCATAAAAGGATCTGTAACTATAAATACCCTACGACAATTAAGTCGACTTAATCTTTCTAATGACCCATCTCCAAAATATATCTGTGTTTTAGTATTAAAACTCTCCATTAATATTCTCCCTTCACAATACAATAAAAAAGCCCCATAGGAATTTATTCCCATGGAGCTACGTTGCTCTTTTAATACACTTCATTGTGCATAATTTAAAATATAAAATTATTTTACCACTTAAATCATATATTCTAGAGCATGATATGTCAAGAATTATAAGATATTTTTTTTTTAAGTTAGTTTGGATAAATATATCATTGCTAACTTACAACTTGTATTGTATAATAAGTTGTTACTTGTCGTAGCCTTAGTAATAATCTATGCTACACTTCAACATAATACTAGCTAAGCATCATTACTTTCAGAGTTATAATTCTTTCAAGAAAATCCTTTATTATTACACCTAATTGCCAAATATAGGTCAACTTCCAACTCCCCTAAAGGGATACTGGTATTGAGCCTAATTTTATAAATACAAAAAAATAAAAAGCATAAAGGCGTTATCAATTGATAGACGTTATTTGTGCTATAAAAAATAAGGGGGATGAGATTATTGAAAACTATAGGTTTTCCACGAATGCACAAAGAAGCAAATGAAAAAAGAGATTTTTTACCATCTTTTTTTGGTATGCTAAAAAAAGAAAACGCAAAAATATTTCTTGAAGAGGAATACGGCTCCGCTTTGGGTTATTCAAAACAAGATTATTTAAAGGAAAATGGCACAATAGAATTTGTATCTAACAGAGAATGCTATGAAAAAGACATAGTTGCAGTTTTAAGGTCACCAGAGTACGAAGAAATTGAGTACATGAAAGATGGTAGCACACTATTAAGTATGCTTCATTATCAAACTCGAGCTACTAGAGTAGAACAACTTAAAGAGAAAGGCATATTTGCTGTTTCTCTGGATTCTATTAGAAATGATTTTCTTGAAAGAATCGTTGTTAATTATGGAGCAACTTCAGGAAATGGAATTGATGCAGCCTTTACTGAGCTAGTAAAAAAATATGAAAATATGCCTGTTATAGATGTAAAACCTATAATTGTAAGCATAATGGGAATGGGACGAGTTGGCTTAACGGCAGCGAAACTAGCTGGAAAATATGCAAATAATAAGGCAAATGAAGCTATACTGTCAGAGAAAAGTAATGGTGTTCTTGTTAATATGCTTTCTAGAAACATAACTAATAATAAAAAACTTATGATGAATATTCTAAAGGACACAGATATTTTAGTGGATGCGACTTCTAGAGACGATGCGACAGAATACATTATCAGCAATGAGTTAGTAGGATATCTCAAACCTCATTCTATAATTTTAGATTTGACTGCTGATCCATATTTAACAGATATTAATTCTACTCAAATAAAGGCAATTGAGGGTGTACCAAATGGTACTTTAGATAAAATTGTTATTCACCCAAATGATGTGGAGTATAACAATATACCAAAATCCTGTAAAACATTTAACCAAAGAACAGTAGTAAGTTGTAATGCATGGCCTGGAGTTAACCCAAATTCTTGCATGGACTTATATGGTAAACAGCTTATATATATTGTACAAAATCTTATAGGATATGACCCTTGCGAATTCAATTTATATAGTAATGATTATTTTAACAGAGCTATTTACAAAGCAACTATTGAATATTTTGAAGAAACCGCAATTAACTATGAAGATGACATCGTAATGTAGTAATTTTTCTACTATTACATTGAAAATAAGAGTGCCAAATTTGGCACTCTTATTTTTGTTATTTTCCTATAACGGTGGATATAACTGAGGTTAAATTAATGATAGATTTATTGAGGTCCTCAATTTTCTTCTCAAATCTAACAAGCAGATATATACTCACACCTATAGGGAAGCCCACTGTATTAACCAGCTTAACGAATGCATCGTACATGTTGCATCACCTCCCTCACCGCTACGAATAATATATATGCCCTATATATTTTTTTTGTGATGCTTTTTTTAAAAATATTTATTAATTATAAAAGTATTTTTTCTTATTATTAATCATGTTAAAAATCTCCTTACATATACTTTATAATAGTTAAAATAAAGCTATCTTAGGAGGTATCAAATGGACTTTAAGAAAATAATAGAAAATGATAGAGAAGTTAAGATCAAAAGTAAGTTCGAAGGGACTTTTTTAGAGTATTTGGATATAATCAAAGAAAACCCCGACAAGGCTAAGCTTTCCCATAAGAGGATGTATGACACAATAATGAAAGATGGCTTTGAAATTCTAAAACCTGAAGAAAACCCAAGAATAAGAAAGATATATGGTAATGATCTTATTAAAAAGTACAATTTTTTCAATGAAGATTTTTTTGGAATTGATAAAATATTAATGAAAATAGTTAGTTATTTTTATTCTGCATCTATGAAAGGTGAAGAATCTAGGCAGGTATTGTATTTAGCAGGTCCTGTAGGCGCTGGAAAATCATCCCTGGTCGAAGCTTTAAAGAAAGCTTTTGAAAACACAGAACCAGTTTATGTTTTAAAAGGATGCCCTATGAATGAAGAACCATTACATTTAGTACCAAAACATCTAAGGCATGATTTCGAGAAAATGCTTAATGTTGAGATTGAAGGTGATCTTTGCCCTGCGTGTAAGTATAAGCTTATAAACGAATATGGTGGAAAGTTTGAAAGTTTTCCAGTTACAACTACTTCATTTTCTATAAGATCAAGAAAGGGTATAGGTGTCGTACCACCAGTAGACCCAAATAATCAAGATACTTCAATTCTTACAGGCTCTGTAGATATATCAAAAATGGATATGTTTTCAGAAGATGATCCAAGAGTTTTTTCTCTTAATGGAGCCTTCAATGTTGGAAATCGTGGACTTGTAGAATTTATAGAAGTATTCAAAAATGATGTTGAATATCTTCATACCATAATAACTGCAACCCAAGAAAAATCAATACCTTCACCAGGAAAGGGTTCTATGATTTACTTCGATGGTATAATTATTGCCCATTCTAATGAAGCTGAATGGAATAGGTTTAAATCAGATCATACCAACGAAGCTATTTTAGATAGAATAGTAAAGGTTGAGGTACCATATTGTCTCGAGCTAAATGAAGAAATTAAGATTTATGAAAAGATACTTAAAAAGAGTAATTTCAGACCTCATATCGCACCACACACTATTGAAACCGCTGCAATGTTTGCACTACTTTCAAGGCTTAAACCTTCTAATAAAGTGGATCCTATAACAAAATTAAAGATTTATAATGGCGAGGAAATAGTTGAAAAAGGAACCACTAAAAAGGTTGATATTAGTGAAATAAGAGAAGAAGCAGGCATCGATGAGGGTATGCAAGGAATTTCTACTAGATTTATTGTAAAAGCCATTGATAACGCTATTTCTAATTCAGAATATGATTGTATAAATCCACTTAGTATTATGGAAAGTATAATTAAATCCGTTAGAGAAATGGATACCGCTGAAGATGAAAAGAAAAAGTATATGGGATTTGTCCAGGATACTATTAGAAAAGAATACAACAAAATTTTGGAGAAGGAAGTAACTAAAGCTTTTATACACAGCTATAAGGAGCAGGCAGAAAGCTTGTTTAATAATTATATTGATAATGCAGAAGCCTTTGTAAATAAGGCAAAACTTAAGGATACCGCTACTGGTGAGGAATTACAAGCTGATGAGCATTTTATGCGCTCTATAGAAGAACAAATTGGAGTAGGTGAAAGCTCTGCAAAAGGCTTTAGAAGTGACGTAACTTCCTATATGTTCTATGTAGTTAGAAATGGTGGGAAAATTAAATATGAATCTTATGAACCACTAAAAGAAGCAATCGAAAAGAAGCTAACAAGCTCAGTAAAAGAGCTTTCAAGAATTGTAACAAGGTCTAGAGTTCGTGATAAAGAACAGGATGAAAAATATAATGTTATGGTTGACCAAATGAAATTAAATGGCTATTGCGATCATTGCTGTGATGTAATATTAAAATATGCTGCAAATAATCTATGGAAGGATTAAGCCTATGGGCACATTTAGAAGTCATAATTCAAGCCCAATAGAACATGATAGGGCGGTGGAGGATAGAAGGCGTCACCGCCAGCTTGTAGAGAAATCCATTAAAGAAAACCTAGGAGACATATTATCAGAAGAAAGCATCATAGGTCAAAGTAAAGACAAAAAAATTAAAATACCAATAAGAGGCCTAAAGGAGTATGAATTTATCTTTGGTAAAAATAAAGGTGGAGTTGGAAGTGGAGATGGCAGTGAATCGAGGGGCCAAGTTATTGGAAAAGAAAAGGCAGAGGGCGAGGGAAAAGGTTCAAATGGAGCCGGTGACGATGAAGGAGAAGATATTTACGAAACCGAAATAACCTTGGAAGACGCTCTAAATTACCTTTTAGAAGATTTAGAGCTACCTGAAATGGATAAGAAAAAGTTTTCGGAAATTTTAACAGAAAATAGTTTTAAAAGAGCTGGCTATCAAAAGCATGGTATTAATCCTCGCCTTGCTAAAAAAAGAACAGTAGCTGAAAAAATCAAAAGACAACAGTGCAAAAATAAAGCCTTAAAGGAATTATCAAAGGACGATATAATAGAAAGATTGCCCTTCAAGAATGAGGATTTAAGATATCATAGAGTAAAGCAAGTTCTAAAAAGAGAAGCAAATGCAGTAATTCTATGCGTAATGGATGTATCCGGGTCAATGGATACCACAAAAAAATACTTGGCACGTTCCTTCTTCTTTGTATTGTCTCAATTTATTAAATCTAAATACTCGAATGTTGAGGTTAGTTTTATTGCACATACAACTGTTGCTAAAGAAGTAAATGAAGTGGATTTCTTCCATAAAGTAGAATCAGGGGGCACGTATATTTCTAGTGGACTCAATAAAGCTTTAGAAATAATTGATAAAAGGTATAATCCTGAATATTGGAACGTCTATGTTTTTTATGTAAGTGACGGAGATAATTGGCAAGAAGACAATGAGAAAGCAATAAAGGCTGCAAAAAGTATCTGTGAGGTTAGTAATTTATTTGGTTATGCTGAGCTTATGCGTAGCTATTACTCCTCCTCTATGAAAGAGATTTTTACTAGAGGCGTTACTAATAAAAATTTTCTTCCTGTAGATATAAAAGCAAAAGAGGACTTGTGGAAAGGACTTAAATATATGCTAAAAAAAGATGGGGAGAGGTGATGCAAGTTTTGGATTATACCTTGAAAGATTTAGAAAAGTGGAATGAGAAGATTGAGGATCTAGCAAAAAATGTAGGACTTGATTTCTACCCTCAAGAATATGAAATAATAGGCTATAAGGATATGTTGGCCTACGAATCTTACATTGGTATGCCATCAAGATACCCTCACTGGAGTTTTGGAAAGTCTTATGAGAAAAATAGCACTGTTTATAAATATAATTTAACGGGTCTGCCTTATGAAATGGTAATAAACTCAGACCCTTGTATTGCATATTTAATGAAGGAAAACACACTTCTACTTCAGATACTCACTATGGCTCACGTTTATGGGCATAACGATTTTTTTAAAAATAATAGACTATTTAAGGATGGAACTAGGGCCTCCTCTACTGTAGAGATGTTTAAATTCCATGCAGATATGGTTAGAAGTTATATTAATGACCCTAGTATAGGTTACGCAAAGGTAGAAAGAATACTTGATGCAGCTCATGCCATAAAATTTCAAACAACTAGAGTCATTGGTGAAAAGAGAATACGAGGAGAAGTATTAAAACAAAGACTATTAGACGAATATAAAAACAAATTCGAGGTGCATAGCAATTTAGAATCATATGTGAAATTAAAATTTCCTGATATAAATAAAATACCCTTAGAACCAGAGGATGATCTCTTATATTTTATAATAAAATATGGGGAAATGGAAGAATGGGAAAAAAGTTTATTAGAAATTGTAAGAAAGGAAACTGCGTACTTTTTACCTCAGATAGAGACAAAGATAATGAATGAAGGTTGGGCTAGCTATTGGCATTATAATATATCAAAAAAACTTAATTTACCACATGACCTGCATTTAGAATTTATTAAGCGTCATAATGATGTTATAGCTCCAGGTCACGGATCCATAAATCCATATTTTGTAGGCTTTAAAGTCCTAGAGGATATTGTAAAAAGATATGGAATTGATAAAATATTTGAAGTTCGGGCTATTGAAAGAGATGAATCCTTTTTAAGAAAATATTTAACAGAGGAATTATGTGCAGACCTTAATTTATTTGAATATGCGGCTAAGGATGGAAATTATGTAATAAAAGAAGTTGCGGATGATAATGGATTTAAAAGCATTAGAAATACTTTGTGTAATTCTTGCGGGGTAGGTAGTATACCTCTTATTAGAGTAGAAGAAATGTCCAAAAATGACAAAACTTTAATTCTAGAACATGTTTATGATGGAAGAGAATTAAATGCGACTTATGCAGAAGAAACATTGAAATATATAAATGAATTATGGGGTCATACTGTAACATTAAAAACAACTATGCTTGGGAAAGAAACTACTCTTGTATGTGAGAATAAGAAGAAAACTTAAAAAATAATAATATAACACCGTAACTTTTATAGTGCATACAGTTCTATGAGTAGGTACGGTTGTTTTTTTGATAAATATAAATAAAATCAACTGTCAAAATATGTTAAAAGGTAGTACTATTATAATAACTGAAAAACTTACTGCTAATAAGGAGTTGATATTTTTGACTAACAGAAAAATATATATGTTAATGGTTTTATCCGCATTTTTTTGGGCAGGCGCATTTATTGCTGGCAAACTTTCCGTCCCTTTTATTCCAGTCTACACTCTAACTTTTCTAAGGTTTTTTATTGCAACTTTTATTCTATTTTTTGTTGTGAAGTATAAGGACAAAAGTAATTATAAACTTACTAAAAAAGATGTTCCTATATTTTTATTTACAGGTATTGTTGGGCTGTTTGGTTATCATATTTTCTTTTTTAGCGCCTTAAAATACACTACTGCGATAAATTCATCTTTAATAGCAGCCATGAATCCCATAATAACAACTATTTTATGTATTTTCTTCCTAAAGGATAAAATAACCTCTAAAAGAGCTATTGGAATTTTCTTATCTTTTGCAGGAGTTTTTTTAACTATAACAAATGCAAATCTATCCACAATGCGTAACCTATCCTTAAACAAAGGTGACTTATTAATGCTTGTAGCTGTTTGTATGTGGGCTGCTTATTCAGTTTTTAGTAAAAGTGTTATACATAAATTTTCACCACTGATACTCACCTTTTATAGTTTTTTATTTTGCACCATATTTTTAATTCCTTTTGTTATATATGACAAACCTTGGATATTTATAAGGTCAGTTCCCTACTACTCATTTTTGGCAGTAATCTATATGAGTATATTTGCATCCGTTATAGGATATCTAGTTCAGCAAATGTCCATAAAACAAATAGGTCCAAGCAAAACTTCGATTTTCATTAATTTAGTGCCTATTTTTTCTATTATACTTTCTGTAACCATCTTGAAAGAGAGTATGTCAACTGTAAAATTTTTCACAGCTATTTTAATAATTACAGGGGTATACATATGCCAAAAAAACTAAAAATAAACCCTATAGGTTTAATCCTATAGGGTTAATAATAATCTTTTAATTATCTTTTGAATCCTCTGTCGTTCTGTTGTTTTCTTGCTCTTCTGCAATCAACACATCTTTGAGGCTCATTGTCGAATCCTTTTTCTTTGTAGAATTCTTGTTCGCCTTCAGTGAATACGAAGTCTTTACCACAATCTTTACATACTAAAGTTTTATCTGCCATGTTAAACATTCCTCCTTTTTCTAAATATTAAGATCTAGAACCAATTAACAATTATATACAAAAAGAGGATATGTTGTTATCTAGTTTAATCTCAGCACTAACTGTTGTTAAACAATTAATATGCACTTATTTTACCATGTCCAATTCTGAAATGCAATATAATTTTTACAAATTTATGGAAAATTATAGCTACCTTTTTCACTTTAAATTATAAAGCAGAGCTCTTTAGCTCTGCTTTTAGTATTAATATACATATATTCATATCTAATTTTTTATTTTTGTAAGCTGATTTCTATCTTCCATTTGGGGTGGTTCTTCCATCCATCCATGTTTAATCATCATTTTCCCACCTTTTTTTGAATAAGCAAAGGTGTTCTTTACAATTATTGCTAGTTTGACATGTAAATCGGCTCTCATACTAAATGATGTACCCAAAGCATTGAAACCTAAAGCTGAGCTGCCTATTAAACTAATAATATACATCATAAGTTTGTCGGAAAAGGGTGGTTTAGTTGTATCTGTAGCTTTTCCTGCCCATGTACTTGGAGGTTGAATATCACTTTGTAATAACACAGCACTTAATTCAGTTATAATGTTTTTTGCTATTTCTTTACCTTCTATAAAATGTGTTTTAACTTCATTTTCTTTCGCAACTTGTGCAAATCCTGTCATCAGTTGCATTCCTAAAATGTTATTTTCTAGAGCTTCATTAACATAACCAACCTCAATTGTATTTAGTGAGCGTTTCTCAGAAAAAATATTATATCCACTCATGTAATTTATGTTTTCAATAAATTCTATATGTTTTGGCATAGTTACAGATGGTGGTTGTGGAAGAACTCCTTTTCCTAATAGATAGTTTGTTGTCATAACATAATATTTATAAGCAATATCATATTCAAGTTTATATAAATCCTGAGTTTCTTTCATATGAGATATAGCTGTAAATACAGAAGAATGACCAAGTTTTAATTTCATCATCTGACGAAGAAACATTATATTGAAAATGTCATCAAATAGTGGAGGTTCTTCTCTTAGAATGTCTCGTTCATCAAATCCCATGGGAATAACTGCATTTGCATTATTTAGTATATTCACAATATCACTTTTCACCTTTGAAATTTCAGTAATATACTCACTTATTATATTCTGGGCCTCTTTATCAATAGTTTTATCTTTAAATATACTAAATATCATTAAATTTGCTGTTGTAGATTGATAAGCCATCCACATTGTACCTACTTCAGATGAAGATAATTGCATCTTTGCCTCTGTAGTCATTTAAATGCTCCTTTCGATTGTTTTTTAATATTAACTAAATATAAGCATAATTAATCTTTTATTTTATCTATATACTATTATGTTAAATTTATATTATCTTATACTATTATAAGGTATTTTCATTAAAAAAAATAAAATATGTGGGCTTAGGAGTGCAATAATCCAAGCATATATTGGTTTTTTATGATGGATTATTAACATTGTGAACAGTAAATAATTTAATATGAGACTATACCACATATTCCACCCATTTAGGTGCGTAAAATATCCTATTTTCATACCAATTATTTCAGCTAATGTATAAATAGCGACATAGATAGAAATATGAAGGATTATTTTTGTTTTTTTGCTTGGTAAATGAGGAATAAATAGCATCACTGTACTTGGATATACTGTTATACAGATAAATAAATCAGAAAAAGTACTACTTATTATTCTTGGTTCATACAACCATAATGGATTATTATATACTAATAGAATACAGGTAACATTACTCAAAATAAAAAACAGTATAGTTGGATAATAATTTTCCCAATTTCTCCAGTCTCCAAATTTATAACAACTGATAACAGATATAATTGCAAGAAATATAAAATACATAAAAACACCTACTCAAGTTTTTATTTTCTGCTCACACTAAATTTTCATGATTTACTGCTTGTGGTGGTTGTTCAAGCCAACTATTGTCAATCATAATATTCGCACCTTTTTTACCGTACTTCATAATTTCAGTTAAATATTTCATGTATTTAACCTCAAGATCGTTCCTCATAGTACCTGCCATAGCCATACCCAAATTGCTTATTCCTTGTGAGGATAAAACTGCTATATGATTCATCATCAATTTATCTGAGAAGGGTGAAATTGTAGAACTGGTTACATATGAGTCCGAAGCTGATGGAATTGGAATCGCTTCATCAGTTAAGATTGAAGTTAATTCGCTAATACGTTCTGTTGCAATATTTTTTCCTTCAAAAAAATAATCAGAAACTTTTTTATCTTTTGCAACTTGACCAAATGCAGTTGTCACTGCTCTCCCAACTATATTTGCATAAATAATCGAGAAAATAGGGGTTATTTCAGTTGTAAGTAAAGGTCTTTTTTCTCCAAACCAATCTGTTATGAAGTTTTTACTTTTTACATATTGGACTCCCTGAGTCACTTCTACACGTGGCGCTTTTATAAATACTCCCTTTGATAACTTTGTATTTGTTGAATTGTTATAAAGTTCAACATATTCATTGACGCGTTTCGTAATATAAGTCCTAATGTCAGAACGTGCTATCTGACTTAAAATCAAAGTGTAATTATGCATTCCTACTCTTGACATAAAGCATAAATATCCCAAGTAGAAATCATCGGTAAAAAGTCGTGGAGCGTTTACATTTACATCTTTATCAGTAAATGCTTCTGGAATAGCCAGTTTCTCCTGATTAAATATATTTGTTAATTCCTGAATATTTTTATTTGATAAATCTGATGTTTGTTGTAAAAGATCACGAGTTTCTACATCATCTACTCTGTTTAAAAAAT
>JANZQE010000149.1:0-4164 GCA_038040705.1 Clostridium sp.
GAATACTAGAAAACTATCTGCTTTTTCTCTTGTTAGAGTTGCATAAACTAATTTTTTACAATTTAATATTAAAATTTCTTTGTCCTTTAATAGATATACAGAAACAATGAAGCCAAATGTAAATTTCATAAAAGATGAGGTGAATCCTACTGCAGTTAGAAAAGCTACAGTAATACCAACATTTAAATAGTCACTTAACTTAGCAAGTAAAGTGGTGGTGTTTTCATCTAAATACTCTGTTATACCATATTTATCAAGTAATTGGATTTTATCCATATTATCATAAAACCAAATCTGAGTTTTTCGTACATATTCGGGAGTCAAAGAGGCTAGTTCACTAACGCTATCACCAATATTGGGAGTTAATATAGTGACACTAAAATAAATTATCCCTAAAACGAATATATATATAGAGAGTAAGGTTATGAGACGTCTTGTATGGAATTTGTTTTCGATAATAACCATTATTGGGTTTAATAAATAAGCTATACCGAATGCCCATATAAATGAGCTTATATATGATATGAAAACACTGATACCGTTGGTAAGTAGTTCAATATCATTTACCACTCTAAATAAAATAAGGGATAATAAAATTATAGGAACTAGATTTAAATAAGGGATTCGTTTGTCTTTGAACAAGCTTATTCACTTCCTTAATGATTGATTATTTTAATAATAATATCATAATATTATATATCATAAATATTAAATTTAAAAGATATATATGATATATTTTAGGATATTATAAGTTGGTAAATTATAAAAATAAAAAAGTACAACATCATAGCATATATTAAAGTATTGACCACACTAAGGATTATTATAATATGATTGCAAATAATCTTATACAATTATTTATGTGCGCTAATGTAGCATAATGAAGTATTAACGTGTAAACAATATTTAAGGGCTATTTACGCTAAAAATTGAAGGGATATACGGAAAAACGCAGAATATATAAATTATACAGAAAATAATCTTAATAGTTATAACACGGGAGGAAAGATATATGATTAATAATTATGATATTGAACAGGCTATGACCATTAAAATAGATGATGGGCTACCAAATATGCCTGAGTTTGAACCGGGAATAAGAAGAGCTCCAGATAGAGGGTTTACACTCTCAAAGCAGCAGGCAGAACTCGCACTTAAAAATGCACTTAGATATATTCCAGAAAAACACCATGAAAAGCTGGCACCAGAGTTTATGGAGGAATTAACTTCAAAAGGAAGAATATATGGATACCGTTTTAAACCAGAAGGCAGAATTTATGGAAAACCTATAAATGAATATAAAGGTAATTGCATAGAGGGAAAAGCATTCCAAGTAATGATTGATAATAATTTAGATTCAGATATAGCATTATATCCTTATGAGCTAGTTACATATGGTGAAACAGGTCAAGTATGTCAAAATTGGATGCAGTATACACTAATAAAAAAGTATTTGGAAAATTTAACTGAGGATCAGACTCTAGTACTCGAGTCAGGACATCCGCTTGGACTTTTCAAATCATCTCCAAATTCACCAAGAGTTATTATAACGAATGGGCTTATGATAGGCATGTTTGATAATTCAAAGGATTGGCACGAGGCAACTCAGCTTGGAGTTGCAAACTATGGTCAAATGACTGCAGGTGGATGGATGTATATAGGTCCACAAGGCATAGTACATGGAACTTTTAATACACTACTCAATGCAGGTAGATTGAAGCTTGGAATACCAGATGATGGGGATTTAAGAGGAAGAACATTTATAACTTCTGGGCTTGGGGGAATGAGCGGAGCTCAACCAAAAGCTATTGAAATTGCAAATGGGATTGGAATCATAGCAGAAGTTGATTATTCTAGAATTAAAACAAGGCTCGATCAGGGGTGGGTAAATGTTGCCTCAGATAACCTTAAGGAGATATTTGAAATTGTGGCAGAAAAGGTTGATAAAAAAGAGAGCATATCTATTGCTTATCATGGTAATATAGTAGATCTACTTCAATATGTAGCAGATAAAAACATAAAAATAGATTTATTATCTGATCAAACCTCATGTCATGCACCCTATGATGGAGGATACGCACCACAAGGTGTTACATTTGACCAGCGAACAAGTTTATTAAAAGATGATAGAGAAAAATTTAGACAGTTAGTTGATAAAACATTAATAAAACATTTTGAATTAATTAAGACTATAGTTGCCAGGGGAACATATTTCTTTGATTACGGGAATGCCTTTATGAAAGCTGTTTATGATGCAGGCGCAATAGAAATATCAAAAAACGGTGTGGATGAAAAGGATGGATTTATATTTCCTTCTTATGTAGAAGATATAATGGGGCCAATGCTTTTTGACTATGGTTACGGACCTTTTAGGTGGGTATGCTTAAGTAGAAATCATGATGATTTAGTCAAAACGGATAAGGCAGCTATGGGGTGTATTGATCCAAACAGGCGTGGTCAAGACAGAGATAATTATATTTGGATAAGAGATGCAGAAAAGAATAAATTAGTAGTTGGGACGGAAGCTAGAATACTTTATCAAGATGCTCAGGGAAGAATAGATATTGCACTTAAGTTTAATGATATGGTTAGAACCGGAGAAGTTGGGCCAATAATGCTAGGACGCGATCACCACGATGTAAGTGGTACCGATTCTCCATTTAGAGAAACTTCTAATATAAAAGATGGTAGTAATGTAATGGCAGATATGGCGGTGCAATGTTTTGCAGGAAATGCTGCTAGAGGAATGAGTTTAATCGCTCTTCATAACGGTGGAGGAGTAGGCATAGGCAAGTCTATTAACGGTGGTTTTGGGCTTGTACTTGATGGTAGTGATAGAGTCGATAATGTTATAAAGTCTTCAATAGCATGGGATGTTATGGGTGGTGTGGCTAGGCGTGCTTGGGCTAGAAATCCTCATTCAATAGAAACAAGTATAGATTATAATAAGAAAAATACTGATGTTGATCATATTACGTTACCATATTTAACAGATGAAAAAATCATATCCAAAGCGATAGAGCAAGCTTTTACAAAATAGGAAACAAAAGGACATCTTTTTTTAATAAAAAGGATGTTCTTTTGTTCTTTTTATACGTATAATGATAGAGATGTAAAGAAAATGACAAATAATAATTTTTATAACTATCATTGAGGAGAAAAATTATGAATATCCATGAGGAAAGAAAAAAGCAAGTTTCCAAGCTATGTATTATTGGTTTGTGTTTAGCTTTAAGCACATCGACTTTAGTAGCTTGTTCAAATAAAACTAATAAAAATGTAAGCGAAAATAAGCAAAATATAACCAATAAAGATAATGAAATTAAGGATGGCGGACAAATTGAAATTAACAAAATTACAAAAATAGCCTTTGAGAAAAATGATAATATTTATATTTATGATGAGATAAAAAAGCAAATCAAATCATTAGGAGATAATTTAAAATCAAAGGATTTATTAAATATTTCACCGGATAACACAAAACTAATATTTAGAGAATTTATTGAAGGAGAACCAGTATATCCTCCACATGTAACTGTTTATGATGTTAAAACTGAAGTGCTTACAGATATTGTTATAGACAATAAAAATGTCCAACAAATTGTCGATATGGAATGGATAGATAATGAAAATATTTTGTTTACGGGCCATATTAATCCATCAGCTTCAGGGTATTCTGTATATAATATTGCAAGCAGAAAAGAACTTATTTCTTGTGTGGGGACAGTAAGAGATATCACAATAAGTAAAAAAAATATTCTTTATAGTAATACGCCACATATATTCCCACAACCTAGTGCTAATTTGTATATTAATGGTAATAAAGTTTTTGAATCCCAGGATGTTAATGAAGAAATACTTGATGGAGTACTATCGGAAGATGGTAAATCACTTGCCTTTCGAAGTTGGGTGACAAATGAAAATGAAGTAAGTAGTGAAGTAACTGCTTATCTTAATGTGGCTAAAATCAATAGTGATGGAAAATCATTAGGGGATTTAAAGAGGATAAGTCTGGGTAGTGATACAAGTGGGAACATTAAATTTGATGATAAAAACAATTTAATCATTATAGGTGATGAATATATATATAAATTAAAAGAAGATATTTTACTTAAAGAGGAAAATACTCTGCCCAAAGAAGCGGCGATTTCAATGGATAGTCTC
>JANZQE010000150.1:0-6425 GCA_038040705.1 Clostridium sp.
TATAGAGCAAGCAATTGAAAGAGCAGGAACAAAATCAGGCAATAAAGGGTATGATGCTGCGGTAACCGCAATAGAGATGGCGAATTTACTAAAACAAATATAGGGTCGAAAAAGTATGAGGTTTCTCCTCCGTGCCTTGCAAAAGAACTCGAAACTGAAAATTTGATTAAGAAATTCTAATCTTTTGAAAAGATAAAATTATCTAACACTCACATTCGCCATCATGGCTCAGGTTCGCTAGCTTGCCGTCCTGGCAAGCTTACGATAATTTTAAATTTTCAAAAGAAGAATTTTCTAAATCTAATTTTAATAGTTTTGTCGACTCTTATTGCAAGTCACTTCGGATAAATCTCATACTTAATATTTAGCTATTATTTTAGGTAAGTAGTCTCAGTATTTAAGGAGAAATATCGATCCACAAATTACGAGCTTTGAAACTCATTATAGACTTTAACCTTCATGTATATTTATGATATAATACACATAAATGAAGGTAGATTGAGGGGGATTAGAAATGGGAATTGGAGATAGTATGTTTACTATTATATTTGTTATGATGGGTGCTGCAGCTATTGTTTCTGGCTTGAATTTTGAGAAGAAATATGGCGATAAATTTAAGGGTGAAAATAAGGAGGAATACATAAAATTAAATAAGATTGTTCTGATTTCAATGGGTGGGATAATATTATTTGGAACTTTACTCGGACAAGGGATCCCTTTATTTAAAGATATAATAACAAATATAACAATGGTAATTTTATTAATTATATGGTTTTTTTATACGAGAACATCTAAAAAAAGATTTTCTAACAAAAAATAAATCAGAATGGAAGTTTGTAACTTCTATTCTGATTTTTTTATTTAAAGAAAAATATTAAGGCTGACATACCTTATTCCTTCCATTATGTTTAGCTGAATATAATGCATTGTCTGCCTGGTTAATAAGGTCATCTAAATTAGCTACATTATCTGGATAAGTAGCAGCCCCTATAGAAATAGTAATATTAATTTTGACTTCATTAGATATAATAAATTTATGGGTTTCTACAGCTACTCTTAAGCGCTCTGCAACTTCTAAGGCCTGATTGCTTGGACAATCAGGCAGTATAACAGAAAATTCTTCTCCACCAATTCTAGATACAATATCAAAACTTCTACAGGAGGTAGATAAAATTGTTCCTAATTGCTGTAACACGGCATCTCCAGATAAATGACCATAAGTGTCATTAACTTTTTTAAAGAAATCTATATCGATAGTTAGTATAGACAAACGTTCATTCTTTTCTTTAACATTTAAGAATGATTGGTTTAGTGAATTATCGAATTGTCTAACGTTATTTAAACCAGTAAGAAAATCAATGGTTGATTCTTGTTTAAGTCTATTAAGTAGTTTAATTGAAGTATTCATGTAATGGGAGATATAATAGGCTAGAGTTCCAATAGAAAAAGAAGCTATCCAAAAATTAACAAGAACAATACGAAATTTTGTTGGATCTTTAATAACTAATAAAAGGGTGACGCTTATAATTATAGAGCTTAAAGAGTTCATATAGATAAACTTTTTAAAGTTATTAAGATTTAATTTTGATACAATAGCACAAGCAACAGCAACAAGGAACATGCTACTAGCGGCTATTATAGAAGTATAACTAGCACCAAAGTAAACTATTCTAAATATTGCAATTGTGATTCCTGCAATTATTGAAGCAAAGGCACCACCATGAAGAGAGGCGAGCAGTATTGCTATATGGCGAAAATCAAGAATCACTCCAGTGGTAATATTGATTGTAAATAACATTAAGATAATACCTAGTATTCCCTGTGTAAGCCCAAAGAAAAATTTATACTTATAAGACACAGATAATTCCAAAAAATGTATTTTAAATATTTGACTACTTATAAAAATAAAGGAAATTATTATTGTACCGTTAATAAATAAATCTCTAAACATTAGTTAGCTCCTTTTAAAACAATATATTTTATATAAATTTACAGAAAAAACTACTATATAGGACTATTATATAGTAGTTTTTTATCAAATTAAAGGGTATTATATACAAATAATAAGAAAAGTTGAAAATTATATTTCAATATGGTCCGGACTTAGCTTATAAACTACATCTTTTCTTTCTACAATTATATTGATTTTTTCTTTCAATTCTTCGACATCTAAAATTTTCAACAGAAGTTCTTTAGTAGGGTTTATTGCTGTTGGATTTTTAACGAGATTTAACATAGTAAAATCTCCGGAAGTATCTCCATAAGCATAACTTTGGTCCAAATCAATATTATATTTAGAGACGAAATTTTCTATGGCAGCTTGTTTACTAACACTATCCCACATAGGAATAATGTCGCCGGTGTAAATATCGTTTTCACTCAATACATATTTTGTTCCTACATAATCATCAAAACCGTATTTTAGTGACACGTCACGTACAAGTTCAATAGGGCTACCGGATATTGTTATAGCTAAGTGACCTTGATCTTTATGCCATTTAATTTTATCACGGGTGTAGGTGTAAACTCTATCTCCCTTTTGTGTTATAATTTGCTTCGAAATAAATTCAATTTGTGATCTATGAAGTCCAATTATGGCCTCAGTATAAATATCGGCCATTTTAAGCAAGTAATTGTCATAATTGCCTATTCGCTTATCCCATTTAACATAATAAGGTTTTACTTCTTTGTACCATTTATCATTTTCGATTATTTCACTTTTAATAAGTTTTTTAAATAACTCTGTTATTAAGCCTTCCCTATAGAGAGTGCCATCAATATCAAAGAAAGCAGCTATTCTTTTTTTCAAATGGATCCACCTCCAAAATTAGTGTGATATTATTCTTTTTTCAGTGATTACGAAATCCAAGGGAACATCATATTTATCGGTGGGAACACTATCAATAATTTGATAGTCATATGCTATACCAATTGTAACAGTGTTTTTAGATTTTTTACATAAAAATCTATCGTAATATCCTGCACCAAAACCTATCCTATTGCAATTTATATCAAATATTACCCCGGGAACTATTATTAAATCTATATTATGCAAGGTAGCTTCCTTTAGTATATTATGTTTTGGCTCCATAACACCAAAAGTAGATTTAGTAAGATCATTTGAAAGATTATTAATTTCAAAAGGTACTATTTTTCGCTGTTTTTGCACACAATAAGGTGCGATTACTGTTTTGCCATTATCTAAACACCACGTGGCAAGGGCGTGTGTATCCACCTCATTATTGAAACTTATGTACAACATGATATTTTTGGAATTCATGAATTGTGGTAATTCCATTATTGTGGTTATAATCTTATGGCTGAAAGTATTTACATCCTGAGTTTTCATAGTTCTTCTTTGGTGGAGCATATTTTTTCTTAAACTGTCCTTAAGATTATCTTCCATAGGTATCCTCCTATTAATTATTAAACATTAGCTATATACTATAAAATTTAAGTTATTATAACATATGTTCGTCTTATAAGCAATTTATGGGATTATATGTAAGTCTATATTATTTTAGTTATGTAAAATATTATTTATAAAGCGTTGTAAAATATTATATGAAAAATAATGATTAAAGGGTACAATATATTTTAAAGTGAATGGAAGATAATCTTTAAAGAATTAATACATTAAAACTTTTAAATTGGGAAACCTATATTAATACTCAGTATTTGCAACAATAGGGAGGAATATTAATGGATTATTCAAAAGTAAAAGAAGCTAACGGCATAGACCATGTAGGAGACGTGCCAAGTGCAAAACAAGGAATCATTGATTTTCTATCGGGAGAGGAAAAATTTAAAGACTCTGTGCCACAAGACAAACTTAACTCTTATAAAAAAGGACGTGAAATAGCAGTAGAAATTGAGAATATTCTAAATGGAGATCAAAGGGCTTATTAGATTTTTTAATTATATAGTTATGAAAACTAAGGTGCGGAATTTTAAGTCTGTACCTTAGTTTATTTAAGTGAGATTTCACATAATTAATAATGATTAAAAGTGCTGAGAGTTTGCTTAGTACTTTTAATCATTATTAATTATGTTATAATATTGTATGGATTTTAGAAATTTTAAGCTAGTTATATTATAGGAAAATAGATTCTGTTTATGATATAATATACTTGAAATGCGAGGGGGTGGTGGTGATAATAAAAAACTTACGTAAAAAAACTTGCTTTGTCTTATTATTGTCTATTTCAATACTTTTAGTAGCCTGTAAAGATAATACTAAACCTGTTGAAAAAGAGACATATATGATGGGCACAATTATTAATTTAAAGGTCTATGGTAAAAATGCTGAAAATGCAACAGAAAAAGCCATTAAAAGGGTGGAAGAAATAGAAAATAAAATGTCTGTTAATATTGAAGATTCAGAGATCTCGAAATTAAATTCCAAAGCTGGTGTTTCAGCTGAGAAGCTAAGCGCGGATACATATTCAGTAATAGAAAAAGCGGTTAAGTATAGTAAACTAACAGAGGGGGCATTTGATCCAACTATAGAACCAATTGTAAAGCTATGGGGGATAGGTACAGATGCGGAAAGAGTTCCATCAGATGTTGAAATCAATGAAAAATTAAAATTAGTTGACTATAAAGATATTATTTTAAATGATAAAGATTCTACAGCAAAATTAAAACGAATCAGTCAAGCTGTAGATTTAGGTGCTATAGCCAAGGGATATACAGCTGATGAGATAAAGGGGATTTTGCTTGAAAATAAGATTAGCAGTGCCATTATTAACTTAGGTGGTAATATTTATGCCATGGGGCATAAAGTAGATGGAACTGACTGGAATATAGGCATACAAAATCCACTGGACACAAGAGGGGAATACTTAGGTACTGTTAGTGTTTCGGACAAGTCTGTGGTAACATCGGGTAATTATGAAAGATTTTTCATGGTTGGCGCCAAAAGGTATCATCATATATTTAATCCTAAAAATGGGTACCCATCAGAAAATGGTATTATTAGCACAACTATAATATCAGATGCATCAATAGATGGAGATGTTCTATCTACGAGTACTTATATTCTTGGTCTTGAGAAGGCAGAAAAATTAGTAGAGGCTATAGATGGTGTAGAAGCTATTTTTGTAACAGATGATAAAAAAATATATGTTACTTCCGGTATAAAAGATAGTTTTAATCTAATAGACAAGGGGTTTACCTATGAAGAAGGGCGATAAAATAGTTGTAATAATACTCTTAATTACCGTAATACTTAGTTTCGGTGGTACTTTAATTTACAAAAATGTAATTAAGGGATCAGAAAAAATTGCGATTATTAAGAGTGACAGTAAGATACTTAGAACTATTGATTTAAACAAGGTAGTAGAAGAAGAGGAATTTACTATAAAAACAGAAAGTGGACATTATAATACCATACTTGTAAAGAATGGCAGTATTAGGGTGAATGATTCAGATTGTTTACATCAAGAGTGTGTTAAAATGGGGGAAATATCAGATCCAGGAGGGCTGATTGTATGTTTACCTAACAAACTTATGATTAGTATCAATGGCGAAAACATTAATGGAGTAGATGGTGCAACTTACTAAAATGAATAAAGATGCAGGTGGAAATATGAAAAAGACTAAAAAAATGGTTTTCCTTAGTATACTAGTAACAATGGCCTTGGTTATTTTTTTAATTGAGGCCCAGATTCCAGTGCTACTATTTCCAGGAATGAAATTAGGGCTTGCTAATTCTATCTCCTTAGTAGCATTACTTTTCCTAGGATGGAAAGAAGCATTGATAATAATGTTTTTAAGGACTATGTTAGGTTCTATGTTTGGAGGTGGTTTGTCAGCGTTTATGTTTAGCATTGCTGGTGGACTTTTAAGTAATATTGTAATGATATTACTCTATAAGTATTTTAAAAATCAATTAAGTGTACCTATAATAAGCGTATGTGGGGCAGTTTTTCATAACATAGGACAGTTAATGGTATATGCATTCATATTGAATGATTTAAAGATATATGTATATTTACCATACCTTCTTGTTGCAGCTTGTGTTACAGGGTATTTTATAGGAATTCTAGCTAATGTTTTAAAAAACAGATTAGAAAAAATAGCAATATTAAAATAAAAAAGGGATAGGGAATTTCGCCTGCGTGCCTTGAATAAGAACTCGAAACGTGAAATTCCATTAAGAAAATCTAATCTTTTGCTCATATAAAATGCTCTAGCGCTCACACTCGCCGTCCTGGCTCGGGTTCGCGAGCCTGACTTCCTGTCAGGCTTACGAGGGTTTTATATTCGCAAAAGAAGAATTTCTAGATGGAATTTCAATGTTTTTTCGTCTCTTATTCAAGTCACTTTGGCGAACCTTCCTATCCTATTACTTTCGAAATGAGAAAAGATACAGAAAAGAACAAAAAAGATACTAAGATTATAAAATCTTAGTATCTTTTTAT
>JANZQE010000151.1:0-6589 GCA_038040705.1 Clostridium sp.
AGATTAAGAAGTAGAGATAGCAGCCTTGCCCTTGGCAAAAATGTTGTAGTTGTAGGCGGTGGTAACACAGCTATGGATGCAGCTAGAGCAGCCAAAAGAGAGGATGGAGTAGCAAATGTATATTTAGTATATCGTAGAACTAAAAAATATATGCCTGCCGACGCCGAGGAATTAACACTAGCAATTGAGGCTGGAGTTGAATTTAAAGAATTACTATCACCAGTAAAAAACAGTAATGGTGTTCTTACATGCGAAGTTATGAAACTGGGAGAGCCGGATGACAGTGGCAGAAGAAGGCCTGTCGGCAGCGGAGTGATGGTAGAAATACTTGCAGATATTTTAATATCAGCAGTTGGGGAGAAGATAGATACTAAGATATTTAAAGAAAATAATATTTTGGTGAATGAAAAAGAACAAGCTGTTGTAAACGAGGAAACATTAGAAACAAATATTGAAAAAGTATATGTTGCTGGAGATGGTCTACATGGTCCTTCTACAGTGGTTCAAGGTATAGCAGAAGCAACTAAGTTTGCAAGGGCTGTAGTTATCAATGAGAAAAATTATGATTTCACAATAAGTTCAGAGAGATTAGGTGATGATATTTCTGGAATAAATGCAAAAAAAGGCGTACTTAAAATGCCTACTAGAGGTATTTATGAAACTGAAAGATGTCTTCAATGTTCAACGATTTGTGAAGTTTGTGTGGATGTTTGTCCTAATCGCGCAAATGTTACAATAAACGTTAAGGGTAAAGAAATGCATCAAATAATTCACCTTGATAAACTGTGTAACGAGTGTGGAAACTGTGAAACATTCTGTCCATATAGCAGTGCTCCATATAAAGAGAAATTTACATTATATGCTACAGAAGCAGACTTTGAAAACAGTGAAAACATGGGATTTGTACTCTTGAATAAGGCTGAGAATATTATAAAGGTTAGATTAGAAGGCAAAATTTTTGAAGTTAATCTTAAAGATAATAATTCTTCAATACCTAAAGATATTGAGAATATGATTTGGGCTGTAATCACTGATTATAGTTATATGATATAAAGCGAGGTGGTAATAATATTTAACTTTGTTGTAAATGGGAATGTGGTTTCTACAAGTGAAGATAAAAAATTAATTACTTTTTTAAGGGAAGATATGAACCTAACATCGGTTAAAAATGGTTGCTCTGAAGGTGCTTGCGGAACATGTATGGTTTTAGTTGACGGCGTGGCAAAAAAAGCATGTGTGCTAAAAACAAGTAAGCTTGTGGATAAAAACATTGTAACTGTTGATGGACTTACAGATAGAGAAAAGGATGTTTACGGATATGCGTTTATGGAAGCGGGTGCAGTTCAGTGTGGATTTTGTACCCCTGGAATGGTTATAAGTTCAAAAGGCTTAATAGATAAGGTAGAAGACCCAACGGAGATAGAAATAAAAAATGCTTTAAAGAATAATATTTGTCGTTGCACTGGATATGTAAAAATAATAGAAGCAGTGAAACTTGCTGCAAAAATATTAAGAGAAGATACACAAGTACCTAAAGGTACCTGCACCGCTCTAGTTGGAGAAAATTTAAATAGAATCGATGCATTAGATAAAGTTCTCGGCACAGCAGAATATGTAGATGATATGCGTATAGAGGGCATGATTTATGGTGGGGCAGTTAGAACTAAATATCCAAGGGCTATAGTAAAAAGTATAGATACTAGCGAGGCTAAAAATTTGCAAGGAGTTTATGCAGTAATTACATCTAATGAACTTCCAGGGAATCAAAAAATCGGACATATTAAAAAGGACTGGGATGTATTAATACCTTGCGGCAAGACAACTCACTGCATAGGAGATGCTATAGTTTTAATAGCAGCTGCATCACAAGAAATATTAGAGAAAGCTAAGTCACTAGTTACAATTGAGTTTGAGGAATTAATACCTGTTACATCTCCTATCGAGGCTCTAAAAGGAGATGCTCCGGAAGTACACGAAAGTGGTAATATACTTGCAACTGAGAACTTGATATTTGGTAATGCAGATAAATTTATAAAAAATTCGAAGTATGTAGTAACTAATAAATATAGCACACCATTTACAGAACATGCTTTCTTAGAAACAGAAACAGCTGTTGCAAGACCTGATGGTGATGGTGGAATAATAATTTATTGCGGGGATCAAGGGATTTACCAAACAAGGAAGGAATCAGCAGAAGCCCTTGGACTCGATCAAAGTAAAGTAAGAGTTGTAAGTAAAATAGTTGGTGGTGGTTTTGGTGGTAAAGAAGATATGAGTGTTCAACACCATGCAGCGATTCTTGCATTTTTAACAAATAAACCTGTAAAGTTTGCTCTCTCAAGGAAAGAGAGTATAATGTTACATCCAAAGCGTCATGCAATGGAGATGGAGTTTACAACCGCATGTGATGAGAACGGATATTTGACTGCTATGAAAGCTACTATCATTGCCGATACCGGCGCTTATGCGTCCCTTGGAGGCCCAGTCCTTCAAAGAGCTTGTACCCATGCAGCGGGTCCATATAATTATCAAAATGTTGACATAGTGGGAAAAGCAGTATATACAAATAACCCACCGGCAGGAGCATTTAGAGGATTTGGAGTGCCGCAGAGTTGTTTTGCAATAGAGTCTAATTTAAATCAGCTTGCAGAAATGGCAGGAATAACGACCTGGGAAATAAGATATAGAAATGCTATAAGACCAGGACAGATACTTCCTAATGGTCAAATTGCAGATGAGTCTACAGCTATTGTTGAAACACTAGAAGCAGTAAAAGGAATATGTGAAAAGTATCCAAAAGCAGGAATAGCTTGTGCTATAAAAAACAGTGGACTTGGGGTAGGCCTCCCGGATATTGGACGTTGTAACCTTATAATTAAGGATAGCAAAGTATATATCCATTCTAGTGCAGCTTGTATTGGACAAGGGCTAGGAACTATATTAACGCAAATAGTTTGCGAAACCCTTAATATATCAGAGGATAAAGTTGTATATGCTCCGCCAGATACTTCAACTTGCCCTGATTCAGGAAATACAACAGCTTCACGTCAAACCTTATTTACAGGCGAGGCGGCTAAAAAAGCAGCTATAAAACTTCTTGATACATTAAGCTATCAGAAATTAGAAAACTTAGATGGTGAAGAATTTTACGGAGAATTTAAGGGAATAACTGATAAAATGAATTCAATTAAACAAAACCCTATAAGTCATGTTGCTTATGGTTATGCAACTCAGGTTGTTATTTTAAATGATGAAGGTACAATAGATAAGGTTATTGCGGTTCATGATGTTGGTACTGCTGTAAATCCTAAAAACATTGAGGGGCAGAGTGAGGGTGGTGTTGTTATGAGTCTTGGATATTCATTAACAGAAGATTATCCACTTGTGGATAGCATTCCAACTGCAAAATTTGCTACACTAGGATTATTTAAAGCAACACAAGTTCCGAAAATAGAGTGTATAATACTCGGTAAAGGCAATAATAAACTTGCATATGGAGCAAAAGGAATAGGTGAGATATGTTCAATACCTACCGCTCCCGCTGTGGCTGGTGCCTATTACAATTATGATGGGGAATTTAGGACTAAGCTTCCTATTTCTAATACACCATATAGAAAGAAAAAATAAAAACGGGTGATGTTATGAAGCTCAGTAATTACCTTGGGTTAAAGAAGAGTGATATTATATCCATTGTAGGTGCAGGTGGAAAAACCACAATGATGTTTAAGCTAGCAGAAGAATTACGGGGACGTAACAAAGTCCTCGTAACCACAACCACTAAGATATACGTTCCATTAGAGGATAAGTATGATTTTATCTGTACTGATAGTGAGATGATGCAGCACTATGTTCATATGAAGGGAAATGGGGTTTATATTTTAGGGTCAGGTGTAAATGGCGAAAACAAAATATTAAGCCTTAGTGAAAAAGAGTTAGATGAGTTAGCACCATACTTTGACTATATAATAATAGAAGCAGATGGGGCAAAGAAAAAACATTTGAAAGGCTGGAGTGAATTCGAACCGGTTATATGCAAAAAAACCACGAAAACTATAGGCATTATAGATATACAGGCTTTTGGGATGGTAATAAGTGAGGATAATATTCATAGAAGCAAAATATTTTGTGAGCTAACTGGGGCAAAACAGCACGAATTGGTAAGCCTTGAACACCTATTTAATATAATTATAAATCCTCTAGGGCTGTTTAAATCAGCACTAGGGGAAAAAATATTATATATCAATAAGGTTGAAGGACCGAGTGATCTGATATTAGCTAAATCATTAGCTAATAAAGTAAATTCAAATGATGAAAAAATAATAGACAAGGTGATCATAGGAAGTTTATTATGAGAATAGGAGATAGAATATGATAAGTGCTATAATCTTAGCAGCAGGGTACTCAAGGAGAATGGGAGTGAATAAACTTCTTTTGAAATATAGAGGAAAATCACTAATACAGAGTACCATAGACACTATTTTGCAGTGTGGATTTTCAGAGGTGATTCTTGTAGGAAGAGTTGAAGAAATAGTAGAAATTGGAAATATAAACGAACTTATTGTTGTTGAAAATCATAATGCAGAAAAAGGGATAAGTGAATCTATTAAATTAGGAGTACAACATGCAAAAGAAGTAGATGGATATATGTTTTTTACAGCAGATCAGCCTTTTTTAGATGTAGAGACAATAAAAAGCTTAATTCGAGAGTATATAGAAAATCCAACTTATATAATAGTTCCAAGGTGTGATATAAGACGAGGAAATCCTGTAATATTTCCACCGGACCTTAAGGAAGACTTTTTAAAATTGGAAGGCGATATTGGTGGTAAGACAATAATAAATGAAAATTTAGACAGGGTTAAATTTGTAGAGACACGCGATAGTTGGGCACTATTTGATGTTGATACTAGTGAAAATTATGAATTTATTATAAACTTAGAGGAGAATAATGATTATGTTTAGGGACCTTGTTATTGTACGTGGTGGAGGAGATTTAGCAACAGGTACGATTCAAAAACTATATAGAAGTGGTTTTAGGGTATTGGTTTTGGAAGTAGAAAAGCCTACGTCTATTAGACGAAGTGTTTCTTTTAGTGAAGCGGTGTATGAAGGAGAAGTAGAAATAGAAGGGATTACAGCTATATTTGTAGGTTCTTTAAGTGAAATAGAACGAGCTTTCAGTAATAAAAAAGTTCCTGTAATTATAGATCCAGAGGGCAAATATATTAAAGAAATAAAGCCTAAAATCGTGGTTGATGCAATTATTGCAAAGAAGAATATGGGAACGACAAAGGATATGGCGGATATTACTATTGCTCTTGGGCCGGGATTCACAGCAGGTAAAGACGTGGATATTGTGATAGAGACTTCAAGAGGGCATAACTTGGGTAGACTTATTTTTAGTGGCCAGGCTAAGGAAAATACAGGAATACCAGGAAGCATAATGGGCTACTCTAAGGAAAGAGTTATACATTCCCCTTGCGCTGGAATTATGAAGAATGTTGTCCATATTGATGCCGTAGTCGAAAAGGATGAGGTAATTGCTTATATAGGGGATACCAAAGTAAAAGCAACGATATCAGGGTTATTAAGAGGGATATTGCGCTCGGGAAGTACTGTAACAAAAGGGTTTAAGATTGCTGATATTGATCCAAGAGTGACAGAAAAAATGAATTGCTATACTATATCTGATAAAGCAAGAAATATAGCAGGTGGAGTGTTAGAAGCAGTGCTGTATCTTATGGTTAAGAATGATTAGGGTTAAATAATATGAATTTGAGGTGAATAATATGAAAACAATACCTGTAGTGGATGCAGTTGGGTCCGTTTTATGTCATGATATTACTCAAATAATTCCGGGAATAGTTAAAGATGTAGCCTTTAAAAAAGGACATATAATTTTAGAGGAAGACATACCATTATTGCTTTCCATAGGAAAAGAAAATATATATGTATGGGAGAAGAAAGAAGGTTATCTTCATGAAAATGATGCTGCAGAGCGTTTAAGGGTTCTTACAGCAGGAGTGGGGCTTAGATTTAGTGAAGTAAAAGAAGGCAAAGTAAATTTTATAGCAGATTATCCAGGACTTCTTAAAATTAATACAAACCTGTTATATAAGCTTAACTCCTTAGGTGAGATAATATTAGTTACGCTTCATAATAATTACCCAGTGAAAAAAGGACAAAAAGTAGCAGGAACAAGAGTTATTCCGCTTGTAATAGAAGAAGATAAGATGAAAAGGGCAGAGGATTTAATGGGTGATGAGAAAATTGTAAGTGTTTTGCCATTTACACCTATGAAGGTGGGGATTATTACCACGGGAAGCGAAGTATATCACGGTAGAATTAAAGATGCTTTTGGGCCTGTAATAAGAAAAAAGGTAGAGGAATATGGCTGTGTGGTATTGGGGCAAACTATCGTTAATGATGACGAGAATAAGATTAAAGCAGAAATAGAAGCATGGATGGTTAAGGGTGCTGAAATGGTAATTTGTACAGGGGGTATGTCAGTGGACCCTGATGATGTTACTCCTGCAGCGATTCTAAAAACCGGAGCACAGCTTATAACTTATGGCGCGCCAGTGCTTCC
>JANZQE010000152.1:0-4223 GCA_038040705.1 Clostridium sp.
CCGATATGTAATAAATGTTGTAATAAACATACAAACAAATGGAAGAAAATCACTCTAACAGTGATGAGAATGATGAATAGGACCCAAAAAATCCAACATTTACAAATAGGATTAGGGATTAAACACGTTTCCATAGTGCCACCTATGACCACTCATTTGGCTGGGTAAATTTGGTGAATAAAATGGAGACAAAAATAAGTGAATGCATCATAAAACATTTAATAAATATGTTTTTAAAGTTATTTGTTTGTAAATTTGTCATGATAGCCTATTCTGAGTCAATCCTGAAGGTATATTCATCAATATAAGAGACTGTGCGATGACCACTGTTCTCATTTGCCCATTTTCGTATGTTTTTAGTTAGAAAATGAAAATTTCTTTTTTTGTCTTTCAAACATATTTTTCATTTATTCAAGTAGTATATAGCAATAGGTTACAATTCTTAATTTACATACAGTTGGTTTTTTGTAGATTTATATGAAGTTTTTGTATGATTATCCATACATACATGGTTATTTACAGTTTATGAATCTTATATAGGTTTTGGATTTTAACTTATAATAACATACAACATAAAACATATAAGAAGTAACCAGCTAGTGTGTTAAGACATACAATGACACAGTTACACTAGTGGTGTTTGTTATCAGTGTATACTAATTTGATTTGTTACATAAAAAGCTTTCATTCAATGACATAATATATACAATACATGTTACGTACAGGTGAGTAGGGGTTATAATTTATTTTTACATAGTTTAATTGTATTTAAATGATTACACAATCTCTGGGCTAGAGTGTTTTTACCATAGTTAGTTTGTTAATTATTTGTTTTATTGGCTGGATGCACTTACTTGGTTTTTGGGAATAAATAATGTTAGATGACATGGCAATTAAGATGACCAGGGACTGTTTTAGCTTGACTCTAAGCTAAGTAAACATATCCCTTGAAGTCTTACAAGCTATTGTATATATCTTGCCACATTTCAACATATTTTATATACTTATCATTTTTACTGAATATAACCCTTTCTATGTTTAAATTATTTTTTAAATCTGTCAGAAATTCTATAAAGAAACATTCTTTTTCTAAGTATTTTGCTCTAAAGATGTACCACTTGGCTAAGAGAACAATGTAGTTAAGCTGAGGTTTATGACAGAGTTTTTCTGTTAGACCTAGTATTATTTGTTTAGGTGTTAGAGGGTAAATGAAAATACATTTTTTACATATTTCAGACCACCAGTTTTGGAATGAATTCCAAAAAAGCTGTAATTCATAGCAGAAGTAAAAATGGTGGAGTACATTGTCTACCTCTTTGCAATATTGACACAGATTGTTACTCTTAATTTTCCAGTGGTACAGCTTTAGGTTACAGGTGTATATATCATGTAATATTTTATACTGCATGCACTGCATTTTTGTATGTCTAATAGAATTAAAGGGTATTTGATAATATAATTTAAGCTCATCTGGCTCTATTCCAAACAGTCCTCGCCATTTTGTTACTGCTGGCACGGCTGGTTTGGCTTTGGTATCTATCAAGGCCCAATAAAAATCTTTATTATAACTGTACAAAATGTCTCTAGTTTTATTTTTTAACTTTACATATACAGTGTATTCATCATATGTTAATTGACTTTTATTAGTATTGTTCTTACCTATTAATTTTCTCCATGATACAGGTATGGCGTTGATTAAGCTATGTATCTCAAGGTAGTTGCTTATTCTTATGCCATATTTTTCAACTAGTTCTTGAAGGGATAATAGCTTACCTTTACTATTATATAAATCCCTTACTAGCCTTATACCTTGAACATACCAATGATTATAGTAGGGTATCATATTGTTGAATTGGATATATTTATTAAACCATAGTGGCTGCATTAGGGCTTCATCTGCACAGTCAGCAAATTTATCAGTCTTTATTACAAGTAATGCTATGAGACACTGTCTGTAGAAGGCAGGTAATGTTGGTGGCAAATATTCTTCTCTATAGTTACTCATCATAAAATCCTTAATGTCTACAGGGCTGAAATACGCTGCAGGTATATTTACCCATTTTCGATCACCTTCTTTAAACAGTTTTTTCGCCCATGTAATTTTTTGGGCATAAATCATTGATTCTAGGTCGACCATTTTAAGGCCCCCTTCCTTGATCTCTCTGATTATGATATCCCTTCTGATTTTATCAGGCTTATTGCCCCAGAGGAAACTATAGAAAATACTATTTGCCTCTTTGACAACCCATTCTGGGATATTAAGTGCTGACATAGTATATAAAAGCTGCGAAAGAGCCAAGGTTCTTATTATAGTAATTTTGCCCTTTAGAGACAAGTCTCGTTGCCTCCAAATCTAAAACAGGTTTATAATATTATCCAATCTATGTCTGAAGTTCTTGTATTCCATGTCCAATTCATTTTTTAAATACCAAATACCTAGGTATTTAAAACCAGTAGTGCACCATTTTAAGCCTTTATGCGTACCAGTTTCATTTCCATCAAGACCTAGCTTAAATAATTCGCTCTTATCTAAGTTAATTTTTAGACCTGAGCATTTACCAAATTTGTCTAGCATTTTTAATATGAGTCGTACATCATTCAAATCTTTAGCCATAATAATTGCATCGTCAGCGAATTGCAAGATTTTGTATGATTTTTGGTATATACTCAGGCCTCTAATTGCTTTATCTTGTCTTATTGCGTCAGCCAGTAGTTCTGCACATAAGATAAAGAAGTAGGCAGACACAGGACATCCTTGCCTTATTCCTCTTAACAGATCAATTTTGTTAGTAGTGAAGCCATTATTTAGAACTACACTGCTTATATTAGTGTACAATAATGTTACTAGACCCTTAAACTTACTACCAAAACCATATTGGTCTAAAGTATAATCTAAAAAGGTTCTGTTAAGGCTGTCAAAAGCTTTTTCAAAGTCCACTAGCATCAATATACCTGACATGTTATGAAGACTTGTATAATCCATTATGTCTTTAACTATGCGGAGGTTCTCACCTATTATTCTATCCTGAACGTATGCTAGTTGATCATTATTTATAAGGGTTGGTAATACTGGTTTTAGCCTGTTGGCTAGAATTTTTGCTATAATTTTGTAGTCTACGTTCAGGATAGATATTGGTCTCCAATTCTTAATATATTTTAGATCCTTACCAGCCTTCGGTATAAGCGTTATTATACCTCGTTTCTGCTCCACTGACAGCTCACCTAATTCAACAGAGGTTATTATAGAGTTATACAGGTGATCAACAATAATTGGCCAAAAGTGCCTATAAAATTCTGCTGTTAATCCATCAGTACCAGGTGTTTTATTTGCTGGTAACCCATCAAGAGCTTCTTTACATTCTTTTATTGTTATGTCTGATTCTAATTCTTTGTTATCTGTAGTAGATAACTTATTAACTGGTACAAAATCATCAAAATCATGGTCTGATTCATTATTCTTGTTATATACATTCCCATAATATTCATGCAGCATATTCAGAATATGTTTGGGGTCAGTGGCCTCACAACCTGGTTTGGTTATAATAGATTTAATATTTTTCAATTCCTGGTTGTGTTTTTCCAACCCTATGAAATATTTGGAGCTACGTTCACCATGTTCTGCCCACTTTGCTTTTGACCTTAATACTTGACCTTTGGTTTTTTTCTGATAAATATTGCTCGTAATCTTTCTTAAGTATACCATATTCGTTCACAATGTCCTCAGGCGATCCGATTGAATTTTCCATTTTGGCTTCACATTCTTTCATTTTATCCAATAATTCTTCACCTTCCTTATTTCTTCTTTTATTTCTAGCAATTGAATAGGATATCGTTTCTCGGCGGATCACCATTTTTAAAAATTCCCAGCTCAGTCGGTTATCATCAATATGTGTTAAGTCACATTCAGTTTTTTTAATAATATTGGTTATTAAGTTGGTATACTCTGGTTCTTCTAATAAAGAGTTGTTCATTTTCCAGAATCCTTTTCCTCGTGGGGTTGGTTTGGGTAGGTTTAAATTTAAACTTATGACGTTGTGATCCGAGAGGTACGATATGCCTATGTTACAATCTTTAATGCATGCTATAAGGCTATCAGAAATCAAGAAAAAGTCAATTCTGGATTGTTGGAGAGGATTTCTTCTCCTCCAGGTAAACCTTATTTTAGTAGGGTTGTGCACTCTCCATATGTCACCTAGGTGGCGTTCCTGGGTTATAGAATTGAA
>JANZQE010000153.1:0-13415 GCA_038040705.1 Clostridium sp.
ATATATACAAGCACCCATCTAAGCCCTTGGTCAATATAAATTCACTAGAAAGTTCATCTCTAAACTTTGTGGGGATAATCATTCTGTTTTTACTATCTATGGCATGTTGATATTCACCAATAAACATTTTATTACCCCCACCTTATAAATTACTCCACTTTAATCCACTTTGAACCATTCTAAACCACTTTTTAGTATTATTCTATATAAAAGTGAAAAATCCTTCTTATTTATTAGAATTATTATCGATTTTTGAAAATAATTATATTTAGCTCTTATTAAAATAGTATAAATTTACTCTAAATACATTGTTGTCCATAATAAATGCACAAAATCACTTTTAAAATTTACTTTCTTGAAATGACTCAAGATGTAGAGTATAATTTAAAAGGTGTCAATAATCTAAGAGTAAGAAAGGAATGTACATATATATGAAACTAGGAATCGTAGGTTTACCAAATGTAGGAAAAAGCACATTGTTTAATGCAATTACAAAAGCAGGAGCAGAATCTGCTAACTACCCATTTTGTACTATAGAACCAAATGTAGGAGTTGTTAGTGTTCCTGATAAAAGGTTAGATGTGCTACAAACCATTTATAATAGTAAAAAGATAATTCATACTGCAATTGAATTTTATGATATAGCAGGCCTTGTAAAGGGAGCAAGTAAAGGAGAAGGGTTAGGGAATAAATTTTTATCTCACATAAGAGAAGTAGAATCAATAGTTCATGTTGTAAGATGCTTTGAAGATGAAAATATAGTTCATGTAGATGGAACTATTGATCCACTTCGCGACATAGATACTATTAATTTAGAACTTATTTTTTCTGATCTTGATGTGCTAGATCGAAGAATGGAAAAATCAGTAAAACTTGTTCGTTCTGGAGATAAAACAGCAAAAACAGAGTATGCACTTATGGAAAGAATAAAAGAACAGCTTGAGTCAAACTTACCAGTAAGGACACTTGACGTTAACGAGGAAGAAGCTATTTTTATAAGTACTCTTTTTCTAATCACTTCAAAGCCAGTACTCTTTGCTGCAAACATTAGCGAAGATGATTTAATGTCTGGTAATACAGATAATGATATGGTTAAAAAAGTTAGAGGATATGCTGAAAATACTGATTCCGAAGTAATTATAGTTTGTGCAAGGCTAGAAGAAGAACTTTCCTCTCTAGATGATGATGAAAAGATGGAACTTCTAGAAGAATATGGGCTTTCTGAATCAGGACTTGATAAACTTATTCATGCAAGTTATAAACTACTAGGTCTCATGAGCTATCTTACTGCAGGACCGCAAGAAATAAGAGCTTGGACTATACACATTGGAACTAAAGCACCTGCAGCTGCCAGTAAAATCCATTCAGACATAGAAAGAGGGTTCATTAGAGCTGAAATAGTTTCCTTTGATAATTTAGTGCAGTGTGGCTCCGAGGCTGTGGCTAAAGAAAAAGGACAATATAGACTTGAAGGTAAAGAATATATCATGCAAGATGGAGATGTAGTTAATTTTAGATTTAACGTATAAAAATATAAAAATTAAAACAAGCAGGACAACTTAAAATGTCCTGCTTGTTTAATTTATAACACTATATTATTTTTTAGCGATATATTTTTTTAGTTCTTTGTTAATAGCTACCATTACTCCCTGAAAATCAATTTCAGCATCCCCCATCAATATATCCACTGCATCTTCTATAGATGTCATAGTGTATATATGAAAGTTTCCATTTTTAATTTCCCTTTCAACCTCATCATTTAAAACCAAATCTCCTGCATTTGACAGTGGAATTACTACCCCTTTACCCACTATCGTATCCATTATTTTGCATACGCCATAAAATCCCTCTATCTTGTCATTAGCCCCCCCTATAGGTTGAACATCACCAAATTGATTTACGGAACCTGTTATAGCAATATTTTGCTTTATAGGTATTTTACTTAAAGCTGAAAGCATACATACTATTTCTGCAACAGATGCACTGTCCCCATCTATTTTTCCATATATTTGTTCAAAGCATAAGTGAAAATCTACCGGAAGTGTAGTAAATCCGCCATTAATATTACTTATATATCCCTTTAATATATTAATAGACTTACTATGGATACTTCCACTTAGATTGCTCTCTTTCTGAACATCCACAATATTTCCCTCTCCCTTATAGCAACAACAAGTAATCTTTATCGGCTTTCCAAATCTAAAATACCCTGCATCAATTACTGATAACCCATTCACTTGACCTATTCTACTATTTTTAACCTCAATAAGCATTTTATTATCAGCATAGTTCTTTAGAACTTCTTTTTCCATATAATCAGTTTTATATCCTACGCGGATTATATCCTCTTCACTAATTTCTAGTCTATTTGTCACATCTACACTATTGTTTGCTAGAGTTAACAGTTTAGTTATTTCATATTTATCATAATATATTTTTTGTCTACTCTGGGCCTTGCGTGATAGGAGCTTTGCCATTTCCCTTATAGCACCACTTGTAAGAGACATAAAATTATTTTCTCTGCATATTTTATTTATCTCAACCACTAAAGAGCTCTTGAGTTCACTATCTATATCTTGAACCTTATTACATTCTGCTTTTATAGTAAATAATTTTCTAAAGTCCTCATCATAATTATAAAGAAGGTCATAAGTCTCATAATCACCAATTAGAATTATCTTTTCCTTAATTGGTATTGGTTCTGGTTTTAAAGTATTTATTGAGACAATTTCATAATAATTTTTGCTGTAACCTACGTCAACCTCGCCCGTTAATAGTGTTTTTTTCAAATGATGGTAAGAAGCTGGGTTTGTTAGTAAACTATTAGCTCTAATTATTAAACATCCCTCATTTGCTTTTATCATACTCCCACCATTTATAAATTCTATATCCGATGTATAAACCCCTTTGTGACTCTCATATTCTATATTCCCAAGTAAATTAATTAAATTAGGGTCTTGCTCAAATATTACTGGGGGAACTACATTTTCACTATTATCAACAATTACGTTAACAGCATATTTAAATATAATTTCATTTATTTTTTCTTCATCCTCATCATAGCTTAGAGAATAGGTATCTATAAGTTTTTTTTCAATATCATCACATAGTATATCAAGATAATTTTGTACATCCACGTCTTCATTAAACATATTTTTGCATTCTTCTTTTAATTCCGCCATTTCATTCTTATAGTACACTTCCATTATTTTTTTTAACTTTTCTAAATCCATTTCTTCAATATCTTTTAATTCCTCTAATAATTTCTTAGATTTGTCTTTTAAATCATTTACAATATTTAAAATTTCCTCTTTTTTATCCTTTTCTAAGATGTCATATTCGCTTTCAGTCATTTCTTTCCCACTACTTAGAGGAATGAATGTAAATCCATTATTACTGGATTTTATATCAAAATCCTTTGCTCTTGCTGTATCTATTAAATTAGCTATTAAATCAGTCCTTTGCTTTTGAATATTATCTTGAATATCATCTTTTTCTTTATTTATAGAATTATTATAAAACTCAAATGTGCACTCTAAATACTCATTTTGAATATCTTGGAGGACTTTTTTAAATTTGTTACCCCCTCCATTACTTACAAAAATAGGCTTTGGAGATTTATCATCTTTGTATAAGACATAGCAGATATCCTTTGGTTTACTGTTGCTCTTAAAAATATTGTTTACATATTTTACAATATCATTAAGAACCTCTTTCGAAAAATCGTCTATTAAATAAATATTAAAACCCTCTTTATCTATACTTAGAGCGGTTTTAATATTTTCTATTACATCCAAATACTGTGGCATAACATCTGTGGAGTCTTTAAGTCTAATATCAGCAATATCAAATTCGTAAATAATTTCACTTGGAGTTAATTCCCTCTTCATATTCCGCCTCCTCCCAATCCTTTATTATATTAATATTCTTATATCACATATTTAGGAACAAATATTATCATTATCAGCTAAATATTTTAATAGAGCATTTTTAATACTTGAGTTTGATTGCAACATAAGATATAATTGGTTTATTGACTTTTTTTATTTTTTATAATTTTTATTGAAGAGGAGTAATACTTATGGGGTTAAAAGACAAATTAACTAGTAGTTATACAAATGCTTATTTGAAAAGATATGGTGATAGACTTACTCAAGCACAAGGTAGAGTTCTATCTGTCAAAGTAGATGAAAAAATTTATTGGAAATTTTTAAGAATATTTAGTAAATTAACTGTAACCATCTTAGTAAAGGCAGACGGAAGTAAATCTATCGCTAGGTGTGTTTTTCAGAAAAAACGTTGGTTTAAAAAAATTCACTTTATTTCTGTACTTCAAGGACAGTCCGTTATAATTCAAGGGATGAAGGGCAAAAAAGGAAAAGAACACCGAGAACAAATTCAAGTTGTAAACATTAGAAATTTAACAACAAAGAAGGATCTAGTTCCAGTTAAGGGAGCTTCTGCTACTCCAAAAGTGCAAAGAGTAAGAGCCGATAAACGTTTTAAATAAAAAGAGCAATATGACAAAGTTAGATTTTACTTTGTCATATTGCTCTTTATTATAAATAAAGCTCTTTATTTATAGTACTGTACTTTAATGGTTATGAACTAAATATAGATATAAACTGTTTATGAAGGAGATAATACCTGAGAAAAATAAAATAATTAACCATTGACCGAAATTAAGAGGTATTGTACTAAATACATTCTGAAGAAATGGAACATACACTATGCTCATAAGCATAAGTATTGATATTCCTACCGCCCCAATTAGGTACAAATTTGTAAATGGGTTAATTTCGAACAGTGATTGTTTTTCTGATCTACATTCAAACACATGTATAAGTTGAGATAAAACTAGTGTTCCTAGGGCCAAGGTTCTACATGCGTCAATACTCATACCATAATATTTACCTGCAATAAATGCTAAAACTGTACATACACCAATGAGCCCGCCACGAATTACAATCTTTTCTGTAAGCCCTCTTGAAAATACACTTTCATTCTTTTCTCTAGGCTTTTGAAGCATAATGCCCTTTCCCGCAGGATCTACTCCAAGAGCAATAGCAGGAAGTCCATCTGTAACTAAATTAACAAATAGAATTTGAATTGGAAGCAAAGGATTATCTAAGTAAAATAATGAAGCCAAAAACATAGTGAGCACTTCTCCTAAATTACAGGATAATAAATACCTTATAAATTTCCTTATATTGTCATATATTACGCGCCCCTCTTCAACTGCTGCAACTATTGTGGCAAAATTATCATCTAAAAGAATCATTGCAGCTGCCTCTTTGGTTACATCTGTACCAGATATCCCCATAGCTATGCCAATATCTGCTTCCTTTATAGCAGGGGCATCATTTACACCATCCCCAGTCATTGCAACAATATAGTTCTTATGTTTATAAGCTTTTACAATTCTAAGCTTATGTTTTGGACTTACTCTTGCGAATATTCTAAAATCATCAATAGTTTTGTCCAGTGCCATATCACTTAATTTGTCCAGCTCATCTCCTGTTATAACTTCACTTTGAGATTTACATATATCTAATTCCTTCCCAATTGCATAAGCTGTATTTTTATGATCACCCGTTATCATTACAGGTTTTATACCTGCAATTTTACATTTTAGAACTGCCTCTTTCACTTCTGGACGAGGCGGATCAATTATACCTGCAACTCCTAGAAATATCAAATTAGACTCTAAACTTTCATTTCTTACAATACCCGATACCTTATAGGCACTGGCTATACACCTTAATGCCTTAAAGGACATAGTCTCTACAGCCCTTAATAGTGAATTTTTATAACTGGTCAGCATAGGCTGCACCAATCCGTCAATGTATATATAATTACACTTTTCTATAACTCTTTCAGGCGCACCCTTCACATAACAAACTTCCCCCCCCTCTTCACTAACAATGACCGACATAATTTTTCTTGTTGAGTTAAAAGGAATTTCATATACCCGTCTGCTTTTATTTAAAAATTCTTGTAACTCCTTGGTCTTAACAAAATAAGCTTTAATTAATGCAGTTTCTGTAGGGTCGCCGAACAAACATTTTTCCATATCACCTTTATTAAAATCATAGTTACAGTCGTTACAGTATGTATAGGCTTTCTTCATCAGTAAATTTAAGGGAATTTTTTCATTATCAACATAGTGAACGCGACTATTAAAATAAAAAGCCTTTACTGTCATATTATTTTGGGTTAATGTTCCTGTCTTATCTGTGCAAATTATAGATGTACAGCCTAATGTCTCAACTGCCGGTAGCTTTCTAATTAATGCTTTTCTTTTAAGCATTCTAGATACTCCTAGTGCTAGTGCAACTGTGACTATAGCAGTTAAACCTTCTGGTATTGCAGCTACTGCTAAACTTATCCCTAGTAAAAACATTGTATATACATCTTGTCCACGCCAAATACCCATTACAGTTACAATTATGCATATTGTTATGCAAAGTATAACTAATATTTTCCCAAGATGTTCTAGTCTTTCTTTTAGTGGTGACCTTTCATTTTCGATGCTATGAAGCATATCAGCTATTTTTCCCATTTCTGTTGCCATGCCAGTTGCTATGACTTTTGCTGTAGCTTTTCCTGTAAGAAGTATTGTTCCCATATAAATATTATTATTGTCACTTCTAGAACTTTTGTTTACTCCAGCAGATTCTCCAGTAAGTAGTGATTCATCTATCATCGCATTATTATCTTTCACCAAAATACAATCCGCCGGAACTCTATCTCCACTTTCTAAGATAACTAAATCACCAGGCACTAAATATATAGCATTTATTACCGACACTCCGCCGTTTCTAATAACTTTAGCAGTTGGTGCAGCAAGCCTTACAAGTGCCTCTAATGACTTTTCAGTTTTATACTCTTGAATAAACCCAAGTACCCCATTCATTATAACTATAATAAATATAGTTATAGCATCCGCTTTTTCCCCCATAAGTCCTGAAATCACAGTTGCTGCTATTAGCACCCAAGTAATAAAATCATTAAACTGTGATAAGAATATACGAACAGGGGATATCTTCTTTTTATTTTCTAATTTATTTAATCCATATTTTTTAATTCTAGTTTCAGCCTGCTGCGATGTAAGTCCACTACTCTCGGAATTACTATCATATGCAGAGTCTTTCGGCTTATCTTTATCCACTGCATAACTATTTGATAATCTTTCATTTCTCACATAAATTCCCCCTTATACTCCACTGACATAGATACCCTTTACTAAAAGATACCCTATCCTAAAGTTAATATATTCTTCATACTCTAATAATATATGTGTTATTTTACTTACATATGAGAAAAATATAGCAGGTTATTTTAGTTAGTACTGGGTTTTTCTTTACAATATAGGCATTTCATTATAAACTAATATTAACAATGAATCGAATAAGCAACTAGGAGGAACAAATGTGAAGAATATCATTTATATTACTGGGCATAGAAATCCAGATACAGATTCTATTTGTGCTGCTATTGCCTATGCAGAGTTTAAAAACAAAACAGGAAAAATCCCTGCACTCCCTATAAGACTTGGAGAAATTAATCGTGAAACGCAATTTATTCTTAATTATTTTGATGTGGAGGAACCGAAACTTGTAACTACGGTTAAAACGCAGATCTCCGATTTAGATATTGACGTTGTAGCACCTATTTCACCCGACATTTCTCTTAAAATGGCCTGGTCTATTATGAAAAAAAATAGTATAAAGACACTACCCGTTATAGATGAAAATGATAGGTTAGCTGGCGTCGCATCTGTTTCAAATCTTGCTGCAAGCTATCTAGATATTTGGGATAATTCTATTCTTGCCAAAAGCAATACTACCCTTGAAAATATTTTAGATACTCTATCAGGTAAATGTGTGTACAAACCAGACTCACCTTTTAAAATAACAGGAAAAATTATCGTAGCTGCTATGCATCCGGATAGTACAAAAGCCGTAATAGAACCCGGAGACATTGCCATATGTGGAGATAGAGAAGACTCCCAGCATTTACTTATTACATCTAAAGTTTCTCTTTTAATAATTACAGGCAATCATTCTCCTACAGATGAAATTATTAAACTAGCCGAAACTAATGAATGTACAATTGTGTTAACACCTTTTGATACTTTTACAGCTTCAAGGCTTATAACTCAAAGTATCCCTATCAGTTACGTTATGACTAGAAAAAATGTTTTAAGCTTCCATACAGAAGATTTTGTTGATGAGATAAAATATATTATGCTTGAAACCAGGTATAGAAGTTACCCAGTTATTGATGAAAACAATAAAGTTGTTGGTTCAGTATCTAGATATCATTTAATATCACAAAATAGAAAAAAGGTTATACTTGTGGATCATAATGAAAAAACCCAATCAGTTCCAGGACTTGAAGATGCTGAACTATTAGAAATAATAGACCATCATAGAATTGCGGATGTACAAACTGGTACTCCTATATATTTCAGAAATGAACCTGTAGGTAGCACCTCAACAATCATTGCATCAATATTCTTTGAAAATGGAATTAGACCCTCTAAAAAAGCAGCGGGTATTCTATGTGCAGCTATTATTTCAGATACTCTCCTTCTAAAGTCTCCTACTTCAACTTTAATAGATAAACTTATATTAAAAAGGTTATCTACAATTGCTGATTTAAACATAGACGAGTTTGCCAAAGAAATGTTTAAAGCGGGTACATCTCTAGAAGGTAAAACTGCTAAGGAAATTTTTTACCAAGACTTTAAGGTTTTTACTCTTAATAATTTTAAAATAGGAGTATCACAAGTTGGTACAATGTATATTGAAGGGTTTGAACCAATGAAAGAGGACATGATAAATTTAATGAACAAAAAAGCTAAGGAAAGTGGTTTTGACGTGGTTTTACTAATGCTAACCGATATACTAAATGGCGGTTCAACATTAATAGCAGCAGGAGAACATAAGGAAATTGTCGCTAAAGCCTTTAATGTTACGCTAAGTGATAACGGAGTATATATTCCTGGTCTAGTTTCAAGAAAAAAACAAGTTATACCGCCTATTACAGAAGCAATAAATAAGGTAAACTAATTTGTGTAATATAAAATCATAAAAATGGAAGCATTTATTTAAACAATAAATGCTTCCATTTTGTATGTTCTATAATAAATGCACTCCCACAAATGTAGCAAAAATTATGAAACATATAGAATAACTAATACTTAGATAATTTTTAATACAAACATTATCAATCTTCCTGTTATAGTTTCCATAGCATTTTAGGTAATGCATGTTATTACCATTATAATGAAAATAAAAATTAACAGATTCTATATAAGCAGCTAATATATCCACATTTAACATAGGCATCTTAAAAAGATTTTTAATATAATCACCTTTAAATTTCACCTTTAAATTTCGGTTTCTTAATATATAAATTATATATAAGAAGCCCCCAGATATTAATGATGGAATTATGGTAGCTATAGCTATAACCGCCCCTATTATGTTTAAGTCCTCGTCGAAGCTAATATTGTAGAGTAAAGTAAATACAATAGCTGCGGCGTTTCCAAGTATTACAATATAAAATAGTGGTGCAATAAATCCGCACACGAGTGCTCTAGATATAGTTGACATGGTGTCATAAAAATGCTTTCTTTCAGTGTTATTTATATTTTTTCTCTCTGTATTACTTATATCTAATACTACAAAAGCTGTGATAGCATTATATATCTCATTGTCACTCAGAATAAAAAGCACCATGTATATAGCAATTGCAGCACAAAAATATAAAAATTGTATTACATAACGGTTTTTAATTTTTCTTCTTAATTTTTTATTAACAAAATGCACTAGACCTTGCCTATCGAGTTTCCAGAGTAATATACTAATTAAACATCCAATTACATATCCTGTTCCCAAGTTCATCCCTCCTATTTCATATTATTACAGACTTTAATAATAATATATGAGGGATTCTCTTTAATTAAAACTATTTTTACATTTATTTATTAACGTCGCAAGTTATTAGCCATTTGCCACATCTCATCTGCAGTTTTTAAGGTTGTAGAGCTAAGTTGGAAAGCTCTTTGAGTAATAAGCATTTGAGTCATTTCCGTTGTAATATCTACGTTTGAAAGTTCTAAAAACCCTTGCATAATAGAATAATCGGTGCTATCAAGAGCCTCTGAACCAGGCCTTTCTATAAATAAACCGTCTCCTATAGAAACCATTGAATTATCACCAATAACATTTGAAATTTTTATTTTTCCTACTTTCAAATCACCTGTGGCGCCTTTAATGGACACAACACCTTTTGAATCTACATTGAAATTATTTCTTTCAAATTTATAAGGTCCATTCGCTATATTAATATTATTGCCAGCATCATTAACTATGCTAAGTCTATTTCCCTTTGGGTCAACAATAGAACCATTCGCATCCGTTGTAAAATCACCAGCTCTTGTATAAGCCTTGCTATTGTCTGCCTGAACCACTTCAAAATATCCTACCCCATCAATAGATAAATCTGTTGGCACGTCTGTAGATATAATATTCCCTTGTGAAGTATCACGCGTCCACTCTCCTACCCTAACACCAGTACCATTTTGTAGTATAGTTTTGCCATCTTTATCGGCGGATACAGGGTACCCTGCTCTATCAAGAGATTCATATACAAGATCTTTAAAATTTGCATTAGTTTTTTTATAACCGTTGGTATTTACATTTGCTATGTTATTTGATATGCTATCCAGTTTTTCTTGTTGAGCCATCATAGAACTCCGACTATTCTGTAAAAGTCTTAACATATTTGCCTCACCACCCTTATTCTAACTTTTATCTTACTGTACCAACTTCATTGACCGCTTTTCCTAGTGTTTCATCTATAGCTTGTATAACCTTTTGGTTACTTTCGAAATTCCTCATAATTGTCATCATATTTACAATCTCACTTGTCACATTTACATTTGATTTTTCTAATGCATTTTGTCTAACTGTAACATTAGCATTTTGGAGTGGGTCTGCTGCTTCAAACAAATTATCTCCTATTTTTTTCATACTTTTGTAATCTTCAAAATCTACAGTATTAAGCTTATATTTGTTTTCACCGTCAACTGAAATATTTCCGTATTTATCAGATATCATCTTACCTTCGCCTACAAATATTGGTTCGTTTGCATTTGTAACTTTATTTTTACCTAATACTTTATCTCCACTATCCGTTACTAAATATCCACTTCCGTCAATATGAAAATCACCACTTCTAGTATAAAAATTTTTATTCTCAATGCCATTGTCTCTTTGTACTGTAAAAAAACCATTTCCTTCAATAGCAAAATCTGTAGACTTATCCGTTGTTTCCAAAATACCTTGTGTAAAATATGTATTTAAATCATCTATTTCGCTTCCCATACTTAGTGAACCAATAGTACTTTTAGTATTCACACCGTTTACAAGTTTGTCGTAATTTTGAATTAGTACATCATCAAATTTTTTAATAGAAAGATTATCACTTTTGAAACCAGTAGTATTAGAATTCGCTAAATTGTTAGTTACTACACTTTGTTTAGCTTCTCCTGTTATGAGTCCTGTAACTGCTGTATAAAGCCCTCTAATCATTTTTCCACATCCTTATTCGTAATTATTGGCATTTCATCAGGATAACGCATTCCATATCCCCTAGCTTTTATTTCGATTTTCCCTTTACTCATTTCATAATTTATCTTTGAACCACTTAATAAAATAGTTGATAAAATCATGCCTATACCTATGCCTATTAGAATTTTTCTGTCACTTAGAAAGTCTATTATTTTTTTTATCTTATATATAAATCCTTTATTAATAGCACTTCCCCCTTACCTAGATGTAACATTTCTGATATTGAATCCTCGGAGTACCCCTGCGCAAATAATTTTGTTATATTTTGGATTTTCTCATTATTGCTACTACTAATAATTGGCTTGTCTATTATAATTTCTTCTATATTGTTTTTTTCCATAATCCTTTTCATATCCATTATTTCGCTTTGAAGCTCTAAAATACTTTCAGAAAATTCTCGTCTAAGTTCTCCTATTCTAATATCCTCATCGTTAATATTTCCCATAGCGTTTCCTAGCACTCCATTAAATGACCTATTTTGTTTTTTTATAGCTAAGACATTTAAAATTACAAGAATTAATCCAATAAAAATTAATAACCATGGCATATAATTCACTCCAATTTTTATAATTTAAACATTATTTCACATTTCATATTTAAGTTTTGCGAGAGCTTTTCTTAGATTAATAAGTGCCCTGCTATGAAGTTGACAAACTCTTGATTCAGATACACTTAAAATGTTTCCTATTTCCTTTAATGTAAGTCCTTCATAATAATACAATGTTATAACTAATTTATCTTTTTCCTTTAAATGGTCAAGCCCTAGCGCTAAGTATTCAATTTGCTCTTTTTCTTCTAGATTTCTTTCTGGACTTGGACTCTTATCATCTTTTATAGTACCACTAAGTGGCATGTCATCCTCATCAGAAAATATTAAATCTTCAAGTGATACTATGGATATGTAATTTATGGTGTTCTCAATGCTTGCAACCTCATCAATTGTAGTGTTTAATTCGGATGCTATTTCATTACTTGTGGGTTCTCTATAAAGGCGCTTTTGTAACTTTTCAATAGCTCCATTGTATTTGTTAAGCTTATCCATAGCTCCTTTAGAGATAGGGCTATTTCGCCTGAGCTCATCAATCATAGATCCTTTTATTCTTATTGAAGCATAACTTGAAAACTTCATACCTTTAGTATCATCAAATTTCCCCAGTGCATCCATAAGTCCTAGCATACCATAACTAATTAAATCTTCATATTCAACATATTTAGTTTTACCTATTATTACTCTAGAGGCAATATATTTAACTAGAGGTATATGTTGTTTCACAATTTGCTCGCGTGCTAGAGCTGCACTTGCTATGGACATATCTACGCCTCCCTAATTTTTTTTCATTTGTTCTCTCATTAGCTGAAAAATGAGCTTAATAATTTTTTCACGAGTTGCGTTATCTAAGAATTCAAAACTAAGTCCACAATTAAATCTACCATCATCATCTTTTATAATTCTCATCGCTTGTCCTACTATAAAAATATCTTCGTTGTTAATAGTTAAGCATATTAAAAGAAAATGGCTGAGCTTAATTTCTTCTGATATTTTAATCTTCATTCCACCACCACTTAAATCTAACAATATAGCCTGCAAATATTCGCTCTTTGCTATTGATTTAGGATTTGTCTTTGGCTCATTTTTAAGATTTTTATATCTAACTGTACTTATTATAGGTACTCTAACATATTTCCTTCTCTGAATCCTTTTTATTTCTCTAGGTTTTGATATAAGTAAAATAGGTATATTTTCAAATTTACGACCCATAACTACTGACT
>JANZQE010000154.1:0-2553 GCA_038040705.1 Clostridium sp.
ACAGATGTTGTACCTTGTTTATTATTTTGCTTTGCCATAGTAATTTACTTCTTTATTAGTAAGCTTAACTTACTGAACTTGCACTATTTGTTGATGCTGAACTAAGTGCTCCATTACCAATTACTCTAGGATTAACAGGAGGATTACTCAAGAACATATTATAATAATTATTATATTGAGCTCTTCTATTCATTGTCCAAACTTTTCTCATCTCTTGGAAGTTAGGTGTATTAACAAAACTTAATGCGTTATTTCTTGCCGCTCTTAACCTTTGTTCTACCAACCCCAACTGTTGAGTAACACTTTCACCTTGCCAAATCATATTTTCTAATATTCTTTGTTTTAATGCATATTCATAATACTCATTACAATAAGGTTGATCTAATACTAACAAGTCACCATCAGCTGATTCCATAGCTCCTTGATAACTTAGATATACTTTCCCAGATCTAAAAGATGTATTTAAAAAACCATCAACTACTTCTGCTATATCTGGAGCTTGTGCTCCAAGAGTAGGACAAAAACAAGTTGTAGTATTTACATCTTGTATTCTTAATTGCATAAAAGTACTATAAGTTCTAAATTGATTTGGCCCAATTCTGTGAACTAACTGATGACTATTGTTTCCATCACAAGTATTAATTACACAAACATCTTTACATGTTTGAGCTGTTTCACATATACCAACTCCTTTTGGAGAAGGTACATAGGGTACATCATTAAATGTTTCTACGTGTGTACCTGAAGGCATAGTTGCATTAACTTTATATTCACCACACAAAAATGCGTAATTAAGAAATGCAAAGTCCATAGGTAGTTGACCTCTTCCGTGTTCAATATCTATTACTACTTCCTTAGTTCTATGAATTCTTAAACCTAAATCATAGTTTACTCTAGTTGCAACTTTAATAAGTTGAGCAGGTTCAATCATACCTTCTAAAGCATATGTGGAAAAGTCAATGGAAACATCTTCCATTAATGAAGTAAACGTTCTGTATTTATTTGATACTCCCATTATCTATGTATATTAATTTTGTTATCTGAATCTTCAGCTGGAACTTGCATAGTATTCATCATAGTATTTATTACTTGACTTTCTATTTCTGCAAATAAAGCTTCCGGTATATATATTGGTTGGTTGTATCTTGGTGTACAGTCATCTGTAGTATCACAATTCCATGCTGTTATATCAGAATTAAACACACCTTCTAATTTTAGTGCATCCCATTCTATATTAGGAGAATATATATATCCATCTAACCACCAAAAGTATCTTGTTGTATTGTACTTGAATGACGTTGTTTTAGTCATAGAGGTATATGTACCCGGTTGAGTTGCTTGAAGCTCTTGTGAGCCATCTATGGAGCTTACAGTACGGATAAGCGGTCCCCAATATCCTTCTATCATAGAAGGTAATCTTACTTTTGTACGTTTTATTGTACAACCACTTGATATTCCTGAACAATGTGCTTCAACTTTATCTACATCTATTAGTTCAACGTAAGGTAATGCCTTCCATACAGAATTAAATTTCATTAGCTTATTAGCATAATCTTGCCTACGCATTAATACTTGGGCAAACTTTTCTATTAAACTAAATATATACCTGTCTGTAACATATGCGTCTTGTACTTCTGCTTTAACTTGTCCTCTAATTCTTGATATTGCTTCTGCTATTGTTGACATGTTTTTTATATTTTAAATTCATTATAATTTTTGAGAATCTCTTTTGTCTGTTCAATGTTTTGATCATATAAATGAGCCACTCTATATTTGTTTTTCATAACTAAATACTTTGTCCAATTTTTAGGATAAGATTTAGATACTGCTCTTTTAAATTCTCTACATGCAACAAAACTCCATAACTCTCTGTTTTTAAATCTATATTTTGTAGACCAGTTGGTATAAAATATCTTAGCTAAATTACCATCAGTTTCCCAATTTTTATTTTGTAAGATTTTATCATATTGATGTGATAAAGTATAATTAGGATTAATTGTTTTAGATGAAGGACATGTTCCAATAAATAAATAACCCAATGAATCTGGTAACTCTACACCATCTCTATAATCTATAACCGCATTCCATAGTTTTACATTATATAATTTTATTATTTTCTTTAATTTATCATTATCAATATTAGAATATAAAGGTTTTTTTTCTTTAAATTCTTTTATTGTTTCTTCGTTTAATATACCTAATCTTTTTGCTCTATGTCTAGAGGCATTTAAATCTGGTTTTTTAAATTTGGTAATCATACAGTTATATTTATAATTTACAAAAAAAACCCCACTTAATGAAATTTAATTGGGGTGATTATAACGCTTGATAAGTTAAAACGCATATGTTACCCATTGTTGGATGTTGAATTTCTAGTTTACCAGATCTTCTATTTCCAGTAAATTTGTTACTATGATGGTAATAGTCTGCCTTTCCTAAACTAGGTAAAGTCTTTTCTATAAACCCTGCTGTTTCATTAGAAGTCATATATTCTACTTTTCTATCTGTATGTATATGTCCTTTGAATAATGTTCTATTTGTTGTAGCTCCCCA
>JANZQE010000155.1:0-5603 GCA_038040705.1 Clostridium sp.
TATGTATTAAGTGGTATAATTTATAAGTGTATATTTTGAAGTACTAAAACGAATGTGAGGATGAAAATTATGAAACTTTTTGATAAGTTATTTGGTAGTTATAGTGATAGAGAGATAAAAAAAATTAATGATACTGTGGACATGATAGAAGAACTAGAATCCAAAATGACTAGTTTAAGCGATGAAGAACTTAAAGCAAAAACGGATGAATTTAAAACTAGGCTAAATAGTGGAGAGAATTTAGAAGACATATTACCAGAAGCCTTTGCGGTAGTTAGAGAAACTTCATGGAGAGTTCTTAAAATGAAGCATTTTAGAGTACAGCTAATTGGTGGTATAATACTGCATCAAGGAAGAATAACTGAGATGAAAACTGGTGAGGGAAAGACTTTAGTGGCAACACTTCCATCGTATCTGAATGCATTATCAGGAGATGGAGTTCATATAATTACAGTTAATGACTATCTTGCAAAAAGAGATAGAGATGATATGGGACAAATACATGAATTTTTAGGAATTTCTGTTGGTGTAATTATTCACGATATAGATCAAAATCAAAGACAGGCGGCTTATAATTCAGATATTACATATGGAACAAATAATGAATTTGGCTTTGATTATTTAAGAGATAATATGGTCGTTCATAGTGAACAAAGAGTTCAAAGAAAATTAAACTTTGTAATTGTGGATGAGGTTGACTCAATATTAATAGATGAAGCTAGGACGCCACTTATAATATCTGGTGAAGGAGAAAAATCTACTGATTTTTATAAAGTAGCAGATTATTTTGTAAAAGGACTAGTAAAAGAGAAAGATTACACTATAGATGAAAAAACTTCTTCAGTTATACTATCGGACGAGGGTATAGACAAAGCAGAAAAGTATTTTCACATAGAAAATTACGCTGATGCAGAAAATATGGATGTACAACACCATGTAGTTCAAGCTTTAAAAGCAAACTTCATCATGAAATTAGATAAAGATTATATGGAGAAAGATGGAGAAGTAATTATTGTGGACGAATTTACTGGAAGACTTATGGTAGGTAGAAGATATAGTGATGGACTTCATCAGGCAATTGAAGCAAAAGAGAGCGTGAAAATTGAAAAAGAATCTAAAACACTTGCAACCATTACATTCCAAAACTATTTTAGAATGTATAAGAAGCTATCAGGTATGACTGGTACAGCTCTTACGGAAGATGAGGAGTTTAGAGAAATATATGGACTGGATGTATTAGTTATACCTACTAACATGCCACTAACAAGAATTGATCATCCGGATTTAGTGTATAAGACTGTTAAAGGAAAATATAATGCTATAATAGACGATATAGCTGAAACCTATAAGTTGAAGCAACCTGTTCTTGTAGGTACTGTGAGTATAGACAAATCAGAATTAATATCTGATTTATTAAAAAAAAGAGGGATTCCTCATCAAGTACTTAATGCTAAATATCATGAAAAAGAAGCGGAGATAATAGCTCATGCTGGTGCACTTGGCATGGTTACAATTGCAACTAACATGGCAGGACGTGGTACAGATATCAAGCTTGAAGAAGGTGTTGTTGCGGCTGGTGGTCTTAAAATAATTGGAACTGAAAGGCATGAATCTAGACGTATTGACAATCAGCTTAGAGGGCGTTCTGGTCGTCAAGGTGATATAGGAAGTTCTAGATTTTATATATCCCTCGAGGATGACTTAATGAGAATCTTTGGATCTGAAAGACTTCAAGGTGTTGTAGAAAAGTTAGGGTTAACTGATGAGGATGCTATTGAGAGTAAAATGGTAAGTGGTGCAATAGAAGGTGCTCAAAAGAAAGTTGAAGGAAATAATTTTGATATCAGAAAAAATGTTGTTAAATATGATGATGTAATGAATCAGCAAAGAGAAATAATTTATAAACAAAGAGCAGAGGTTCTTCAAGGAGAAGATTTAAAAGGACAAATTGAGGGAATGATAAAAGAGGTTGTTTTAGGTGCAGTTGATTCACACATTAGTGGAAATGAAGAAAGCTTTGAAGAGGAATTAACGAACCTTATTAGCTATATTGAAGAAATATATATGCCTAAAGGTATGGTATCGGTAGAAGAACTTTCTAAATTAACTGTTGAAGAAATTAAAACCGATCTTTTAGATATAGCTGTAAAGATGTATGCTCAGAAAGAACAGCATTTTGGTGAGCAGCAAATAAGAGAAGTTGAAAGAGTTATTCTTCTAAGGGTAGTAGATGGTAAGTGGATGGATCATATTGATGACATGGAACATTTAAAGCAAGGTATTGGGCTTAGAGCTTACAAGCAAATAGACCCAACCCAAGCTTTCCAAATGGAAGGTAGCGACATGTTTTCGGATATGATTGAAACAATTAAGACAGAAACAGTTAAGTACTTATTTCATGTACAAATTGAGAAAGCACCTGAAAGAGAAATGGTCGCCAAAATCACATCAACAAATCATGATGACTCTCTTAAAAAAGAGCCAGCTAAAAAACAGACAAAACAAGGAAGAAATGACGAGTGTGCTTGTGGCTCAGGTAAGAAATATAAAAACTGCTGCGGCAGAGGATAGTAATAATAAAAAATTCTAAAAGGGGTGAGCAATAAATTCTTGCTCATTCCTTTTCTTTGTGTAAGATTTACTAAAATAAATATAATGAAAGAGGTGTAATAATTGATAATACAAATGGAACAAATATTATCTGAATTATCTAAGTTAAAAAGCAACGTAGAAGAAATAAGGGAGTCTCTTTGACGTAGCAGCTATGGGAAAGCAGTTAGGCGAGTTTGAGTTCACAATGCAAGAAATTAGCTTTTGGGAGGATATTTCTAGGGCACAAGAAGTTACTAAAGAAGCTAAGGGAATTAAAGATAGGATAGATAGATTTAATGATGTTATTAGTAGATTAGAAGATTTAGAAGTGCTAACTCAGCTAAGTCAAGAGGAAGAGGATGAATCTTCTATAGGGGAAATAAAAAGTGAATTAAGGGAACTTGCGCATGACACTGATAGATTTAGAATAGAGATTTTACTATCTGAGAAATATGATAAAAACAATGCAATTTTAACACTACATACCGGTGCAGGTGGAAATGACGCCCAAGATTGGACGGAAATGCTTTATAGAATGTACTCAAGGTGGTGTGAGAAAAGGGGATATAAAATTGAGGTTTTAGATTATCAGTCATCAGATGAGGCGGGAATTAAAGCAGTTACATTAAAAATTATTGGTGAGTTTGCATATGGATATTTAAAGACTGAAAAAGGAGTGCATAGGCTTGTAAGGATTTCACCGTATAATTCAAATGGTAAGAGACAAACTTCCTTTGCCTCATGTGAAGTTCTTCCAGAGCTTACCGAGGATCAGGACATTGAAATAAAGCCTGACGATCTCAGGGTTGATACGTATAGATCAGGAGGAGCGGGAGGCCAACATGTAAATACAACTGATTCGGCCGTAAGAATAACTCATTTGCCTACGGGTTTGGTTGTTCAGTGTCAAAATGAGAGAAGCCAGTTTAGTAATAAAGATACCGCAATGAAGATGCTAATGGCAAAACTTCTAGACTTAAAGGAAAGAACAAAAAAGGATAAAATTGAAGATTTAACTGGCGATTTAAAAGATAATGGCTGGGGGAGTCAAATTAGGTCTTACGTGTTCCATCCATATAATTTGGTTAAGGACCACAGAACCAATACAGAGATGGGAAATGTAGATGCAGTTATGGATGGCGATATTGATATTTTCATTGAGGCCTATTTAAGGAAAAACAACAAATAAATTATAAATTATGAGAGGAGGACTGACTATTTAGGAACATGAAAATAAATAGTCGAAATAATATGGTGAATATAGAAAATAGATTGATTAAAGAATTCGGAATAACAAAACAGCAGTCTGAAAATGTAATTAAGTTATTAGATGAGGGGAATACAGTCCCTTTTATTGCTAGGTACAGAAAAGAAGTAACTGGGGGACTTGACGATATAATACTTAGAAACTTCACAGAGAGGCTTATATATCTTAGGAATTTAGAAGAACGAAAAACAGATGTAACTCGACTTATCGGTGAACAAGAAAAACTTACAGAAGAAATTGAACTATCAATAAAAAAAAGCGAGACATTGACAGAAATAGATGATATATATAGACCCTTTAAGCCTAAGAAAAGAACAAGAGCTACTATTGCAATAGAAAAAGGACTTAAGCCTCTTGCTGAAATTATCTTTAGCGGTGAGCTTAAAAGTAATATAGATGTGTATGCTGAGAAATTTATAAGTGAAGAAAAAAAAGTTGATACAACACTCGATGCGCTAAAAGGTGCTGGAGATATTATAAGTGAAATGATCTCAGATGAAGCTGACTATAGGAAGTGGATTAGGGCACTCGTTCAAAATCAAGGAATTGTAGAAACTAAGGGTGGAAGCGATGATACTACTCCCTACGAAATGTATTACGAGTATAAAGAAAGTGTTAAATCTATTCCATCACATAGAATTCTTGCTATAAATAGAGGCGAGAATAGTAAGATACTTTCTGTTAAAATTAAAATTGATAATGAAAAAATTGTAGATTATTTAAAAAACAAATGTTTAAAAGGGAATAATGAAACTGATAAGTATATAGAGGAAAGCATAGTGGATTCTGTAAAAAGACTTATATTTCCATCAATTGAAAGAGAAATAAGATCTCAGCTAACAGAAAAAGGTGAGATTGGTGCAATTGATATATTTAAAGCTAATTTAAAGGCTCTTTTAATGCAGTCTCCTATAAAAGGAAAGGTAGTGCTTGGTTTTGACCCTGCATTTAGAACAGGGTGCAAAATAGCAGTACTTGATGATACAGGTAAACTGTTAGATACAGCTACGGTATATGCGACTGCAGGAAGTAAGGATACTATGGAAAAATCTATAGATATAATTAAAGAGTTAGTAATTAAGCATAATGTAGAAGTGATATCCCTTGGGAATGGAACTGCTAGTCGGGAGTCTGAAGAAATTATAGCTAGGATGATCAAAGATCTTAAAGTAGAATGTTCTAAAGAGTTGTACTATGTTATAGTTTCAGAAGCGGGTGCATCAGTGTATTCAGCCTCAGAGCTTGCATCAAAAGAATATCCAGATATAAATGTATCTATTAGAGGAGCAATTTCCATAGGACGAAGACTTCAAGATCCGCTGGTTGAACTTGTTAAAATTGACCCTAAAGCTATCGGAGTTGGGCAATACCAACATGATATAGCACCTAAAAAGCTTGATGAATCTCTTAAAGGAGTGGTTGAAGACTGTGTTAATGCAGTTGGTGTAGATCTTAATATTGCGACGCCGTCTCTACTTACGTACATTTCAGGCATAAATGCTGCTATAGCTCAAAACATTGTAGCCTATAGAGAAGAAAATGGTAGGTTTGTAGCTAGAAAGGAACTATTAAAGGTAAAAAGATTAGGGGCAAAGGCATATGAACAATGTGCAGGATTTTTGAGGGTTTTGGAGAGTAAAGAATTTTTAGATAATACTTCGGTTCATCCTGAGACGTATGTTGCTACAAAGAAGTTACTAGATTTATTAAACTATTCGAAAGAAGATTTTAAATCATTGAATTT
>JANZQE010000156.1:0-3562 GCA_038040705.1 Clostridium sp.
AAGTCTACTAAAGAAATATATAATAGATCTCACTCACAGGTAAAACTAAGAAAAGAACTAACTGGAACTTATGGTATTAACATGTTTAGTGCATCAGAACCAAGAATCAGTAAAGAAATATTTGGTTATTATTTATCTAGAAACTTAAATATACCAATGAGAAATCTCAAACAAATGAGAACTCATAGGGGTACTATAAAGGTTAAAGATATAATATTACCATATGTTTCATTTACATCTCCTGAGTTTAAACTTTTACATGAAAGGTTTAAAACCCTAGAGATAGATGCATCTAATTTAAAAGGCAGTTTTAAGTACAACATCTTGTACAAAAATGTTAATACTCATTTTGGATTAGGTGGCGCACACGGTGCAGCAGCTAAAGGTGTTTATGAAAGCTCAGAAGATATGATTATAATGTCATCAGATGTTACTAGTTTTTATCCTAATCTTGCTATTAAAAATCAATGGTCTCCGGGTCATTTTCCAAAAGAAGCATTTTGTGACCAATATGAGTGGTTCTTTGAGGAGCGTAAGAAGATACCTAAGAGCAATCCAATGAATTATGTATATAAGATTATACTTAACTCAACGTTTGGTCTTAGCAATGATGTAAATAGTTTCTTTTATGATCCTGAACTTTGTATGCGTATTACAATTAACGGTCAACTAACATTGATGATGTTGTATGAGCAAATAATGGAGAGAATACCTGGTGCAATTGCATTACTTCAAAACACGGATGGTGTAGAAACTATTATACCAAAAGAGCACTATGATTTATATATGCAAATATGTGAAGAATGGGAACAAACTACAAGTTTAAACTTAGAACATGATCAATACCAAAAATTGGTACTTTCAGATGTAAACAATTATATTGGTGTAAATAACTATGTAAAAGTTGACATTACTAAGTGGAGAGAAGTTAAACAAAGTCAACCTCATTACCTATTTAAGGTGGAAAATGATAAGTTTAGTTTTGCTCCTGTTAAGTTAAAAGGTAGATTTGACTTTCATGATTTACAGTTACATAAAAATAAATCTAAATTGGTAATACCTAAAGCATTATATCAGTATTTTGTAAATGATATACTACCAGAAGATTATCTAGAACAAAATAAAAATATTTTAGATTATTGCATTGGTGGAAAATCAAAAGGTCAATGGCAACAAGTAGCACGTAGTGTAAAAAATGGAGCTTTTAAAGAAGATACTCTTCAGAAAATTAATAGGTATTTTATATCTAAACAAGGTGTTAAAATTGTAAAAGTCAATAAAGATGACTCAAGAGAAATACAATTAGAAGCAGGAAGGTGGGTACAAACAGTCTTTAACAAGATGGAAGTCAAGCCTAAATGGGAACTATATAATATAGATAAGGTATATTACCTTCAAGCCATTGAAACAGAAATCAATAATATTTTAACAGTAAATACAAATCAATTAAAATTATTTTAAATGTCAAAAGAAATCAAATTTAACGTAGAAGCCAGGAATGGTTTAAAAGATGGTGTGGATGCCTTAGCTAATGCAGTTAAGGTAACCTTGGGTCCAAAAGGTAGGAATGTAGTAATTTCTAAATCATATGGTAGACCCCAAGTAACTAAAGATGGTGTTACTGTAGCCAAAGAAGTAGAGTTAGAGGACCCATTAGCAAATATGGGTGCTCAAATGGTTAAAGAAGTAGCAAGTAGAACCAATGATTTAGCTGGTGATGGAACTACAACAGCTACTGTTTTAGCTCAGGCAATTGTTTCAGAAGGATTAAAAAATGTTGCTGCAGGCGCTAACCCTATGGATTTAAAACGTGGAATAGATAAAGCAGTAAATCTTATTGTTGGTCATTTAGAAAATATGACCATTCCAGTGGACAAGTCTTCTGATATGATTAGACAAGTTGCAAGCATTTCTGCTAATAATGATCATGTTATAGGAGATTTAATTGCAGTTGCTTTTGAAAGAGTTGGTAAAGAAGGAGTTATCACTGTAGAAGAGGCCAAAGGTATGGAAACATATGTCAATGTTGTAGAAGGTATGCAGTTTGACAGAGGGTATTTATCTCCTTACTTTGTTACCAATCAAGAGAAAATGACTGTTGATTTAGAAAATCCATATGTTCTTATAATTAATAAAAAGATTTCTGTAATGAAAGACTTGTTACCTATTTTAGAGTTAGTAGCTCAGTCAGGTAAATCTTTATTAATTATAGCAGAAGATGTTGATGGTGAAGCCTTAGCTACTCTAGTTGTAAATAAACTTAGAGGTGGCCTTAAGATAGCTGCAGTCAAAGCTCCTGGTTTTGGTGAAAGAAGAAAAGGAATGATGGAAGATATTGCTATTCTAACCGGAGGTACTCTTATATCTGAAGAAAATAATGTTACACTTGAAAACACAACATTAGATCTATTAGGTAGAGCTGAAACAATTACTGTAGATAAAGAAAATACTACAATAGTGAATGGTTCTGGAGATGCTGACTACATTGAAGAAAGAGTTCAAAACATTAAATTTCAAATTGATACTTGTGATAGTGACTATGATAAAGAATTATTACAACAACGTTTAGCTAAGTTAGCTGGAGGTGTTGCAGTTCTTTATGTTGGTGCCGCATCTGAAGTAGAGATGAGAGAAAAGAAAGATAGAGTTGATGATGCACTTGCTGCAACTAAAGCTGCTGTTGAAGAAGGTGTTGTACCTGGAGGTGGTGTTGCATTAATTAATGCCAGTGATGTTTTAGCAGATTTACTTGTTGATAGTGTTGATGAAAGAACAGGTGTTGATATAGTTTACAATGCAATAAAAGCTCCATTTAAAACAATATGTGAAAATGCAGGTGTTAGTGCTGATGTAAAATTAGAAGGAGTAATGTCTAGACCTAAAGGGACAGGGTACAATGCAAAAACAAATGAATATGTAGAGATGATTGATGCTGGTATTATAGATCCTAAGAAAGTCACTAGGATTGCATTAGAAAATGCCGCCTCTGTTGCTGGTATGATTTTAACTACTGAGTGTGCATTAATTAAAACAGGTGAAGATCAAATGGGAGCAATGCCTCCAGGTGGTGCTATGCCAGGAATGCCATTTTAATAAAACAATAAAACATGTATAAACCATTACCAGAAACTCTTACAATAAAAGAGTCTCCAATACATGGGTTGGGTCTATTTGCAAAAAAACAAATTGTAAAAAATACAGACTTAGGAATAACTCATGTACTTAATAAAAATTATGAACATAATTATATAAGAACCCCTCTAGGTGGATTTGTTAATCACAGTGATACACCTAATGCACAATTAATAGATATGGGAGATACATTACGTATCTCAACAATTAGACTTATAAAATCAGGAGAAGAAATTAAACTTAAATATCACCTTTATGGATTATTTTGAATTAGAAGCAGTAGTAGAAGTATGGGCACATGAAAAAGGCATACTCAATAAAGCCACACCAATGGCTCAGGCATTAAAAACATTAGAAGAAACAACAGAACTTATTACAGCTATCAATAATGATGACCGTGATGAAATTATAGATGCTATGGGTGACATAA
>JANZQE010000157.1:0-12878 GCA_038040705.1 Clostridium sp.
TGCTATTGTACCTTATTGTTAATAAATGTGGGGTTATATTCCACATTATCACTGGATGAAATGTCATTATGAATTCCAAGATTTGATGTTATAATGAAATTGTATAATATGAAAAATAAATTTATCAATTATAATTTTATAGGTAGGTGTTTAGTTTGATGAAAGAAATAATAATTAGAAATAGGATTTCAAAAAAGACAATGGCACATCTTCAACTTTTATTTGTAGCCCTAGGTTGGGCAACGAGCACCATTCTTATTAAATTATACATAGCTGAATTACCAACCTTCCATTTTATGATGGCCCGATTTTTTCTAGCCACAGCATTTATTTTAATGACTTCTTTTAATAAGGTTAAAAAGATTCAAATGGAAGATATATAAATTGGTACATTTTTAGGTATACTTACTTTTATCGATTATACCTTAAGTGTTATATGAATGAAATTCACCAACGCTTCAAAATCAGGATTTTTAGTAGCACTCCCTGTGCTTTTTATTCCGATTATAGAAACCGTAATCAGAAAAAAGACTCCTTCTAAGTATACAGTAATTAGCGTCATTCTTTCCTTAGTTGGACTTAGACTTATTTCAGGTCTAAATGGAAGTGGCTTTAATATAGGTGATGGACTTGCCCTTGGCGTTGCAATCACCTATACCCTATATATTATACTATTAGACCGTTTTGGAAACGATAGAGATGCCTTTGTTTTAACCTTTGTTCAATTATCAGTAGTTACAATTGCAAGTTCTATAGGAGCTTTTTTTGAAGGATTTAGCCTCTCACAACTTTATCCGCATTTTGTACCGATTTTATTTATTGGCATTTTTTCCACAGGCATTTCATTACTCTTACAAACTAAGGCACAAAAGGTTGCCAGTTCAGAAAGTGTAGGGATTATATTACTTGGAGAACCTCTATTTACATTACTTATGGCTTATTTTATTCTACAAGAGAAAATTCTTTTAGGTGGTTTAATTGGGGCAATTCTACTACTTATTTCTTTATCAACTGCAATTATTAAGAAAATATAAAACTAAGTATAAAAGGAGAAATATATGAATTCAGCAAATAATAGTAGCAATAATAGTCGATGGGTAATTTTATTTATAGTAGTAATGGTAACTTTTATGGCTACCCTAGATAGTAGCATTGTAAATGTAGCATTACCTGTGATGGCTAAATCCTTGAGTGTAACATCAGGTGGTATTCAATTGGTAGTAACAAGTTATTTAATTATAATTTCAGCAACTATATTGGTTTTTGGAAGACTTGGGGATATGGCCGGTAAGACAAAAGTATTCAAGTTTGGATTAGCTTTATTTACACTAGGTTCTTTGTTTTGTGGAATAACAAACTCATTTTCAAGTTTGATTTTAGCTAGAGTAATACAAGCTATAGGTGCTGCAGCTGTTATGGCAAACAGTCAGGGGATTATCACAGAAACATTTCCAGCGAATGAAAGAGGCAAAGCACTAGGAATCACAGGAACCTTCGTGGCTCTAGGGGCCTTAGTAGGACCAGCACTGGGAGGATTTATAGTAGACACCATCAGTTGGAAATACATATTTTTAATAAATATACCAATAGGTATAATAACTTTATTTTATGCTTTTAAGTTACTCCCTAAAGGACACAAGAAAGTAAAGGGAAAAATGGATGGAGTCGGAGCATTACTATTTATTTTTGCTATAGTTCCTTTATTTGCAGCTCTAGGTAAAGGGCAGCAGGTTGGATTTACCCAGCCAATAATTTTATTAGGCTTTTTAATATCGATTGTTTCCTTTGCTTTATTTATAATTGTGGAAAAGAGGATTGAAAATCCATTATCGCAACTAGAAATTTTTGAAAACAAATTATTTTCACTCAGCATATTTTGTGGATTCATATCATTTTTAGCTATATTTTGTTCTATTATTATTCAACCTTTTTATCTTCAGAATGTGATGAAGTTTTCACCTGCATTCACTGGATTAATACTTATGATTTTTCCCTTAGTTTTGTCTGTAGTGTCACCAATTAGTGGGCATTTATCTGATAAAATAGGTTCTGAAATTCTAACATTTATAGGACTTGTGGTTACAAGTTTTGGGCTACTATTAATGTCAACTTTAAATGAGCACTCGTCTGTAATAAGTATGGTGTTTTTTATAGGAGCTATGTCTATAGGTAATGGTTTATTTCAATCACCTAATAATTCCCTTATAATGTCCACTGTACCTAGGGACAAGCTAGGCGTTGCAGGAAGCATAAATGGTCTCGTAAGAAACTTAGGAATGGTATGTGGAATAGCTTTATCTACTACCCTGTTGTATAACAGGATGAGTTATAAAATTGGTTATCATGTAACTGATTATGTAGTAGGCCGTAATGATGCATTTATTTACGGCATGAAAACTGTATATATAACTGCAGCTGCTATTTGCATGATTGGAGCGATTTTAACCTTTTTAAGATTATATAGAAAAAAGGTATAGTAAAATCTTGCTATACCTTCTTAATTTACATATTTAATTTTAGCACAGATACAATAAATATATTACTCTTCTCTAAACTTCCTAAGATATTCAGATGCTGATCTATTCATTTCTAGTGAGAAATCAGACATATACTTACGTTTGCATAAGGCTTTAATCTCTTCGCTAATATCTTTATTTGAAATTTCTGCCTTATCATTTCTTATGCTTTGCATTTCTATATGTTCTTCCTTAGTTAATCTGCGATATTTATTTTCATATACTATATACTTCTCTTCGTAACGCACAGGTTTTTTCCTATTCTTTTGAGCCAGAACAGGATAACCATAAACCACCATAGCAGCAGGCACCACATAATCCGGAAGATCTAATAACTCTCTAATAGTTCCACAATTCTCAATGATATCACCAATGTAACATGAACCAATTCCTAAAGATTCTGCAGCTACTACTGTATTTTGAGCAGCTATTATTGCATCAGCAGAGGCAAGAAGGATGTCCCCTTCCCCTGGCGTTCTTGGATTGCAATTTTGCATATCAAAAGCATCATACCATCTTTGGTAATCTGCAAGGAATATAAGCACTAAAGGAGCTTTTGCAATAAAAGGCTGATTATCACATTCTACTGATAGTCGTTTCTTTAAATTTTCATCAGTAATATCAAGTATGCTATAAAGCATCATTGCACCCGCTGTTGGAGCTTCAAATGCTGCATTTAGTATTTCCTTTTTTAATTCAGCTGCAATTGGCTTATTTTCAAATACCCTCATGGATTTTCTATTTTTTATTTGTTTTAAAGTCTCATTCATATAATAACCCCCTGGTATAATTTAGTTAAAATATTATTTAGACCAGGTACAAATGTATTCCCAGTCATTTGGTGTATTTATATTTTTTATTTCTTCCCACCTGCCTTTTAACCCAATTTCATTTACAGATAACTCAAAATGGCATTTAGCTATGCCAATGTCATTTTTTTGCATATCGTAACCAGTTACTCCATAACCCTTTGTTCTGCAAAGGAAAAAATGATATGCATTCTTATCCTTTATAATTCTCCAAGGTTGTTTGTTTGAAGCAGAGGGTCCAAGTCTTACCATCTCTAATGGAACAGCATATTGTCCCTCATTATCTTCATTTAGTGGTACTAAACCATCTGCTTCAAAAAACAATTCACTCCATGGTTTTCGTTTATTAGCACCAATAACTGCTCTCATAGCTGATTCAAAAACCCTAGGCTTTTCTTTTTTTATTCCTACAGGGGAAACAATGGGTATGAATTCATTATCAAGTAAATTCATATTTTGCTCAAAATTACCCTTATTAAAAGTTCCACCAAGCCAACATGTTTGAAGTCCCAAATCCGTTGCGAAAAGCACAATTTTTTCGAATAAATACCCAAATTCAAGTGCATCTTTTTCTTCTTTATCTAATATTCCAATAATAAATGAACTAGCACCTGAAATAATCCCATATGTCCCTAATTTTTTTACTTTCCCACCATCATTACTTTGTATAAATATAAACCTAACCCTTAATTTTGTTTCTTCATTGATTTTTGTAATATAATCCTTTAGCTTTTCAAGGGTTATACTATCAATATTTTTTTGATCAAACGATCTGCTTGATGTCCTCATCTTTATAAGTTCAATAACTGACTTTTGAAATTCCATATTTGCTCCTTTTAATTTATTATTGAGTTTAGGTATTTGGATACCGTTTATGTTTTAATATTATTATACCTCAACTACTTACACCGGGAAAGGTCTTACTTGATTAACTTTAATATAAAAAACCAAAATTCGTAATTGTATGAATATTCACAAGAATTAGATTGATTTTGTATGAGAAATGATGTAAAATTACTAAAAGGAAAAATTATGAAAGCATTAAAGAAAAAAATACTAAATTATTGTAAAGGAGGTGTTACGGTAGAATCATTGGAAAAACCTAGTAAGTATTATTAGCAATCAAATTGAATAGAGGGGGAATTAATAATGAAAAAAAGATTGGGAAGTTTATTTATATCACTTACACTAGTTATGTCTTTAGTGTTGGTAGGCTGTTCTAGTGATCCAAAAACGGAAACACCAGAAACCGAAACACCTGTTACTGAGGATAAACCATTATCCATAGGGTTTATTTATGTAGGACCTGTAGGTGACGAGGGATGGACTTACGCTCATGACGTATCTAGAAAAGAACTGGAAACACAATTAGGTGTAACAACAATGCTTAGAGAATCAGTAAAAGAAGATTTAGCAGAAGTAGAAAAAGTATGCGAAGATATGATTAATCAAGGAGCTAACGTTATTATAGGGACAAGTTTTGGTTTCATGGACGGCATGGAAGCATCAGCATTAAATCATCCTGATGTTAAATATCTACATGCATCTGGATACAAAACTTCAGAAAATATGTCAAACTATTTTGGCCGTATGTACCAAGCAAGATATCTTTCAGGTATAGTTGCAGGAATGAAGACTACAACTAACACAATAGGATATGTAGCAGCTTTCCCAATTCCAGAAGTTATAAGAGGTATAAATGCCTTTACTTTAGGAGTACAATCTGCAAATCCAAACGCTATAGTAAAAGTAAGATGGACTAATACTTGGTATGACCCAGCTACAGAAAAAGAAGCAGGAAAAGCACTAATCGCCGAAGGCGTAGACGTACTTTCTCAACATCAAGATACTGCAGGACCACTACAAGCTGCTGAGGAAGCAGGAGTTTTTGCTATTGGATACAATACAATTATGGAAGCTAAAGCACCTAAAGCTTATATGACATCGCCAATTTGGGATTGGACACCATATTATGTTTCGCAAGTAAAAGCTATTCAAGATGGAACTTGGAAATCAGGAAGTTATTGGGAAGGTTTAAATGACGGAATAGTTAAACTAGCACCATTAACAGCTAATGCACCAGAAGGAGCAGAAGGGGCAGTAAGTAAAGCAGAGGCAGCAATTTTATCAGGAGAAAACAAAATATTTGTAGGACCTTTAATGGATCAAGATGGAAAAGTTAAAGTTGAAAAAGATGTAGAGATGACAGATCCAGAAATGTTACAAATGGATTGGTTTGTTAAGGGAGTCGAAGGGCAAATAGCAAAGTAGACTAATATTAGCATCAAAACATATATTATTAACCTATAAGCATGTGAAATATAGTAAGTATGAACTTTATACTTACTATATTTCGTATTTTATGTATCCAGAAGACTAAAAAATATGAAGGGCAGGGAATATGAATATGGATAAAATCCCTTATGTATCTATAGAGAACATCAGTAAAACCTTCGGAAAAGTTATTGCTAATAGAAATATGAATTTAACTGTACATGGAGGGGAAATCCATGCATTACTAGGTGAAAATGGAGCAGGTAAAAGTACTCTGATGAATATGTTATCTGGAGTATACACACCGGATTGTGGCACTATTTCTATTCATGGAAAGAATATGCATTTCACGTCTCCAAAGGATGCTATAAAGGCTGGAGTTGGAATGATATATCAACATTTTAAGTTAGTAGAAGAAATGACAGCAAAGCAAAACATATTACTAGGCCAAAGCAGTGGAATATTTTTTAATGATAAATTAGAAGTAAAAAAGATCAATGATATATGTGAAAAATTTCAATTAGAGGTGAATATAAATAAATATGTTTGCGATATGGCAGTAGGTGAGAGGCAAAACCTTGAAATACTTAAAGTACTCTATAGAGGTGCCAATATTTTAGTGTTAGATGAACCTACTACAGTGTTTACGGATAGTGAAATTGGTAAATTATTTAAAATAATGTTAAAAATGAAAGAGCAAGGATGCGCAATCATATTTATAAGTCATAAAATGGACGAGGTAATGGAAATATGTGATAAAATTACTGTTTTAAGAAAAGGTGAAGCTGTTAAAACAGTGAAAAAAGCAAATACCACTCCAAAACTCTTAACAGAACTTATGATGGGACGAAAGGCAGATTTATGTATAAATAGAGTAGATAGAGAGGCTGGAGAAGTCGTTCTAGCAGTAAAGGATCTGAGAGTGTTAAATGCTGAAAAGGCAGAGGTAATTAAAAGCATTAGTTTTTATTTGAGACAAGGGGAAGTTCTTGGAATAGCTGGAATAGCTGGGAGTGGTCAAAAGGAATTGTGTGAAGCTATTGCAGGAATTCAGAAGGTTTCAGGTGGTGAGATAGTACTCGAGGGCGTAAACCTAGTTTGAAAATCACCAAGAGATATTATAAATAAAGGCATAAGCATGAGCTTTATACCAGAGGATAGATTAGGAATGGGACTAGTCGCATCTATGGGCATGGTGGATAACCTTTTGCTTAAGGATTATCATAAACAAAAGGGGATATTTATAGATAGGAAACCAGTCATTGAAAAGGCGAAAAAAATGGTGGCTCAATTTGAAATTAAAACACCCGACATATATCATCCAATAAAATATTTATCCGGTGGGAATATTCAAAAAATATTAGTTGGAAGAGAACTTAGCATGTATCCTAAAATTCTTATTATGGCATATGCAGTTAGAGGGCTAGATATTAATACATGTTACACAATTTACGATCTTATAAGTAAAGAAAAGGCGAACGGTACAGCTATACTATTCATTGGAGAAGACCTAGATGTATTAATGGAATTATGTGATAAGATTATGGTTCTTTGCCATGGAGAAGTTACTGGAATTGTTGATGCAAAGCTGGCTTCAAGAGAAAAAATTGGCATGATGATGGTAGGAAATTCGGTAGATGAGGGGGCAATATAGATGAGATTTGTTAAAAGAGCAGAAATCAGTAAAACTGATAGTTTTAAAATAAGAACTATTGCAATCCTTCTATCACTTTTAGTACTAGCTATATTTCTACTAGTAATTAAACTTAATCCAATAGATGTGTATGCAGCAATTATAAAAGGGAGTTTTGGAACAGAATATACTGTAAAGCAAACCCTTATTAAGGCAATACCCTTAATAATTGCTTCACTTGGTATTTCTATAGCCTTCAAAATGCAATTTTGGAACATTGGTGGAGAGGGACAAATATTAATGGGCGCACTTTTTGCTAGTTATTTTGCTTTGAAATTTCCACAAATGCCTCAAATTCCACTATTACTAATAATGTTTGCTGCAGGGATTTTAGGTGGTGGCATGTGGGCATTAATTGCAGCAGTTCTTAAGGGGAAATGGAATACTAATGAAACCATTGTAACCTTAATGCTAAACTACATTGCCATAAAAATTATTACTTATTTGCAATATGGACCTTGGAAAGATAAAAATGCAATGGGTTTTCCTAAAATACCAAATTTCTCGCAAAATGCAACTCTTCCACAGTTTTTTGGTATACATATGGGATGGGTAATCGCAGTAGTATTTGCGATTATAGTGTACATTTTTATGAAATATACTAAAAAAGGATATGAAATATCGGTACTTGGGGAAAGTGAAAAAACAGCTATTTATTCTGGTATTAAAATTAAAAACACCATGTATGTAGCTATATTTTTAAGTGGTGCCCTATGTGGAATTGCAGGTGTAATTCAAGCTTCAGCAGTGAGTAGAACTTTAACTCTACAAGTTGCAGGTGGAACTGGATTTACAGCTATAATTATAGCTTGGCTATCTGCACTTAGTGCACCCATTATTGTAATAGTATCTATACTTTTTGCAGCACTTTTAGAGGGAGCCTCATTTATTCAAACAGCCTTTGGAATACCGGAGGCCGCTGCACAACTAATTCAAGCGGTTATACTATTTTTCGTATTGGGTAGCGAATTCTTCACTAGATATAAGGTAGCTTTTAAAGAACAATGTTATGTGAGTGAAATTAATATACCGAATGATAATACTTCTGAGGCTAATGAGGATCAAGTTAAAAAGGATGATGGCACCATAAAGGAGGAGAATGAAAATGGATAGTATAATATCATTTTTGGCAGCTGCGGTTGTGGCTGGTACACCTCTACTTTTTGCTACATTAGGTGAAATATTAACTGAAAAAGTTGGTAATCTTAATCTTGGTGTAGAAGGCATGATGCTTGTTGGTTCTGTCATTGGATTTATGGCTGGACTAAATACAGGTGATCCAATCATAGCAATGGTAGCTGCAGCAATTGCCGGTGCATTCAGTGCATTAATTTATGCATTTTTAACTATAAGTCTTAGGGCTAATCAAGTTGTATGCGGCCTTACACTTACAATATTCGGAACCGGATTTTCAAGTATGGTAGGTAAAAATTTAATTGGACAAGTAACACCTGATAAAGTTAAAGCATTTTTCGTACCAGTAAGAATCCCATTAATCGGAGACATACCTATTATTGGAGATATATTTTTTAATCATGACAAATTTGTTTATTTTGGATATATTGTAACCGTACTTCTATTTTTATATTTATATAAAACTACTAAGGGATTAAACACCATGGCAGTTGGAGAAAATCCAGCAGCAGCGGATGCAGCTAGTATAAATGTTAATTTATATAAATATGTTAATACTTTAATAGGTGGAGCTCTTTGCGGACTTGGAGGAGCATATCTATCTCTTGTGTATGTACCAGCTTGGCAGGAGAACGTAACAGCAGGTAGAGGGTGGATAGCAGTGGCTTTGGTAATCTTTGCGACTTGGAAACCTCATAGAGCAATTTTAGGAGCATACCTTTTTGGAGGGCTTGATATCATTGGTTTTAGGTTACAAGGCATACCAAATTTCCCTGTATCTCAATACCTTATCGCTTTGATACCTTATGTAACTACAATAGTTATTCTAGTAATAGTATCTAGGAAGAAATCTAGCAAAAATTCACCACCTGCTGGACTTGCTAATCCTTATTTTAGAGAAGAAAGATAATTGTATATTTTAAAGTGGATGCCTCAAAATGATTAATAATTTTTAGGCATCCTTAAGTTTAAGCTCATAGGTATTTACTACATTTTCAAGCAAATATTACACTCTGCGGTCTTTGTATTCATATATTAATTTTAAATTTATATCTAGATACTTCTTCCTAGTTCATAACCACTCCAGATTGCGTTCATAACATTACTAACTTTTCTAGAATCTCCTATGTTATAAAGTACCTTTTCACCATCATTAAGACTATTGTACAATTCATTCTTTTGACGGTAACCCACAGCAGTAATAACAGTATCAGCTGAAATTTGGGATTGTCCTTCTGCGTTACTTATAACTACTGAATTTTTATTTACTTTTTCTACTTTTGTATTTTTATAAACATCTACATTGTGAAATGCTAGAAGCTCAACTAACATTGAATAATTCATCATAGGCATTCCATGAGGTCCACCTAAAACATCACTTTGCATCTCAACAACACTTACCTTCTTGCCCATCTGTGCTAACCATAAGGCAGCTTCACAGCCTACAAGTCCTCCACCAACAACAACTATTTCATTGCCTGCTTTGGATACATCTAGTAACACATCATTTGCAGTATACACATTATTTTCGCTTCCAAAATTGATACTAATTGGAGTTGAACCTGTTGCAACTACAATTACATCAGCATCAAAATCTTCAACATATGCTTTATCTACTGGTGTATTCTTTATAACATCTATACTAAGTTTTTCTAATTGGTATTCGTACCATTTAATTAATTCTCTGTCATCAGTTTTGAAATCTGGAACAGAACCTGGAATAATATTTCCACCTAGTTTACTGGATTTTTCAACTATAGTTACTTTATGACCACGAATTGTAGCTGCACGTGCACATTCCATACCTGCAAGTCCACCACCGATTACTAATACTTTCTTTGGTGAATCAGTGCTATCTAGCCCATATTTTGCTTCTCTTCCGCAAGCAGGATTAACTGCGCAGGACAATGGAGACCCTGTGGCAATTCTTCCCATGCATCCATCGTGGCAAGAAAGACAAGGACGAATATCTTTAAAATTGCCTGTACGGATTTTCTCTGGAAGATAAGGATCTGCAAGAAGTGGTCGTCCATATGATACTATATCGCAACAACCATTAAGTGCATCCATTGCAATATCAGGATCATCTAATCTACCTGCAAGTATAACAGGCACATCAACTACCTTTTTCACAGCTCTTCCAAATTCACGATACATTCCTTTTTCGAAGTACATTGGTGGGTGATTCCAGTACCATGAATCATAAGTTCCTGCATCAACATTTAGAATATCATACCCAGCTTCTACTAAAATTTTTGCAGCTTCTAAACCTTCTTCTAAATCTTTTCCTTTTTCCTGGGCTTCTTCTCCTGGTAATATACCCTGACGAAGAGCTTTTATAAAGGATTTCACACTAAAACGCAAAGATACTGGAAAATCTTCACCACATGCTTTTTTCACACCTTTTACAATATCCGTTGCGATCTTTAATCTTGCCCTTAAATCTCCGCCGTACTCATCAGTACGTTTATTGAAAAAGCTTATTGCAAATTGATCAAGTAAGTAACCTTCATGTACTGCATGGATTTCAACACCATCAAAACCGCCTTTTTTAGCAATTGAAGCAGATTTTATAAAATTATTAACTAAAACTTGAATTTCTTCAGTTGTCATTTCCTTATGAATTATACTTGGATCAAAACGATTCTCATTAATAGATGGGGCTATGTGTTTTTTCACAAGTCCTGGAATTGCAGAACGACCTAAACCACCTGTAAGCTGTAAAATTATTTTAGAATCATAGGCATGAATTCTTTCAATCATAGATGCTACAGAACTACAAAATAATGCAGGTTTGTATGTTGGACATGGCATTATCAACTCTTCCACTTCATTGTAATCTACGTTACAGATACCAGTAATAATTAACCCCGTACCGCCTTTAGCACGTTCTACATAATAGTTTTGCGCATTTTCATTAAACCCACCATTTGGGTCAGAATAAAAAACTAAACCCATTGGCGCCATGGAAATTCTATTTTTTAATTTCAGCTTGCCTATTGTCATTGGTTCAAAAAGTTTTTGATATTTATTCACAAAAATTCCTCCTTCATATTTAACAGAATCAGTTCGATGAATTGATTATGTTAAAATCTTAACACTTAAATATATAAAAATCAAACTTAGAAATGTAAATGTAACCCTTTCCTGTAACCTAATATGGGAAGAGGTCACCATATCGCATTAATCCTCATGTTATTATCGTATTAACTTCTCCAAGGTGAATTTGCATATAACCACTAGTATATATTTAATTTAGTATGATATAATAATAAATAGTTTTAAAAAAGGAATGATATTATGAAAGAAATTACAAAACGAAAAAAACAAGCGATTGAGACAAAAGAAAAGATATATAATATTTCAATCCAATTAATCAAAGAGCACGGATATGATAATATTAAAATAACTACAATTTGTGAAAAAGCAGGTGTTTCTGTTGGCAGCTTTTATCACCATTTCAAAAATAAAGCTGGAATCATTATTGAGCTTTATTCAATATGTGATATTTATTTTTCAGAAACCATCCTTCCCACTTTATTAAAAAATTCAAGTTCTTATTACAATAAAATTATAGATTATATTGTTTCGCAAATGCAGTATGGGCTTGATATTGGAAATGATTGTTCTAAACAATTATATAAGGCACAAATAACAGATGGTAACGAATTCTTTTTATCTATGGAAAGAGGATTACCAAATGGTCTTTGTTATTTAATCCAATGTGCACAAACAAATGGTGAGCTTGAAAGAAATATTTCTGCAATTGATTTAGCTAATGAAATATTGATTATTTCAAGGGGAATACTCTATAATTGGTGTGTCTGTGATGGAAAGTCTGATATTATTTATGAATCAAAACGCATGTTATCTAATTACCTAGTATATTATAAACCATAATTTTGCCTTAATGTCATCTACAGTTAACGTGAAATACTTACCTTCTGTTTCAGTTAAAATAGTACGATAAAATAGGCATTAATAATCGCAACATCAAGCCTAACATTTTAAGACTTGAACTTTGCATAATCATCAGCTGGACTTCAGAATCCTTATTTTAGAGAAGAAAGATAATTGTATGCTTTAAAGGGGATGTCTCAAAACGATTAAATTAATCATTTTGAGACATCCCCTTTTCTAATTTTAAAGAGTTTATGATTTACTTATAAAAAATACGGCTAATGCGCCTGGTCCACTATGTGACCCCACAGAAGGTCCAATTTCTCCTATCATAAAATCTGTTATACTAAATTCTTCAGATAATATTTTTACTAATTTATCGCATTCTGTTTTATCTTCTGAATATGCCAGCATAGTTGTAAAAGCTGTATCTATATTCTTACTTCTTATATATTCTACTATTTTTCTGACTCCTGCTTTCCTCCCTTTGGCCTTATCAATTGGCTCAAGCAAACCCTTTTTTATAGTGAGTATAGGTTTTATACCAAGCAT
>JANZQE010000158.1:0-9292 GCA_038040705.1 Clostridium sp.
TTTTTATAGTAATCATTATTATCCCCTCTCAAATGTAATCCATTAATATTTTATCACAATATTTATAATATATCAGTATTTATATTTATTCCTTATAAATAACCATTAAATTCATTATAATTTTGAAAACCCTAAGTAGCGGTAGACTCAAAAAAATCTAGCATTTTTTTATTATGCTAGATTCAATATTCTTACTTATTTTCGCTGCTCAAAATGTTCCATGATTTTTGCCCATATACGTTTTGTTTCTTCAAATTCCCTATAATGTTTCTCCACATTTCTATGATATTTTTCAAGTTCATCTAAAACATTCATAAACTCTGGCTTTCCAAAATAAGCACAGATTTTAGGTAGTGTAACACTTAGCTGTTCCCGCATCCCTTTGATTTTTTCCGCGTAATGCTCTGGCTGAGTTATATATAGTAGTAATGGCTTATAACGAACCCATCCTATACATGCATTATAAAAGCGAATGGTAATCTTGTCTGTATCAGCTTTTATAAACTTCAATTTGATAGGAAGAACACCTTCTAAAAGATGATTATATGTTGAAAAGCCATCATGAAATGTGTAACATGGAACTCTCATAATTTTTCGATCACTTAGACAAGTACTTAAAAAAGTATCCTCTCCTCTGGCTCCTGGTGGATTATAAAACGGAAAAATACGATTAGGATCCGTAAGGTTAATACATAAATTAGCCCCTGATATAAATTTGGAACGGTTTATTTCCTCAACCTCTATAGCATCATCTCTTGTCAATACGTTTGTATCAGCATAAGTTACCCCGCCATTCTTCATAACATCTTTCAGTTTGTCCCAGTTAACGATATCGTTGCTGATAGCTTCAATAAAAGATCGAAAATCGCTTTCTGTCATAGTTTCATTAAATTCCATATATGGAATAGGAGATATGTAACCACAGTGATTTCCGTGGGTCATATCAGCTTCAGTAATATATTTAAGATGCTGTGCCAAAACATGCTGACCTCCCCAAATTGCAGTATCCCTGGTATTAGTCACTGCCATCGGGTATTCATCATCATCAAGAAAAACTAGATAATCCATATCTTTTTTTATAGCGTTATACAGTACAGCATTACGCTGCGCCGCATAACCCTTACCAAAAATCATATGAATTTCATCAATATTTAGCACATTTTCTCTGATTAAATAATCAATTTCTTCCTTTATTTCCATGCTTCCTATAAATACGCTACTATCAATACTCTTCACTAGATCCGGGTGTACATTTGTGTAATCCGTTATTTTAGTTTTACGATAAAAAAGATCATATGCAACAAAAAGATTCAAACTAATCCTTTTGTTTGCTACTAGCCCAGATTCCTTCCAGTTTTTTATGTTAGTTCTGAGCACTTTTTGAAAACTCTTTCTACCAGTGGCAAACCCTATTGCAACTTTTACGTCTTTATCATCCTGCATTTAATCACTCCCTATTCATATAAAATTCATGTAAAATTATTGATTTGTTATCATTATAACATAAATGTTCCATAAAATTCTTTAAGCAAATGCCACAATTGATTCAGAACTGCCAGCAGTTTATAATTTACTTATATAAAGAGGTATTTTAAAACAATTATAGAATATAAAGTTTCTAAGCAAAAAAAATATATAGGTGGAGGACAAACATATGAATAATAAAATAAAAATTATATTTACCATACTTTTTACATTGCTTATATCAGGGTGTAGCGGAGAAGACTTTGGAACCAAACTTAATTTTTTCGACAACAACGAACTATATTACACTGATATTGTAAAGGTATCTGAAGCACAAGCTCTTGGGGATTACTTGATTAATGAGGGTTTTTTCAAAGAAGACGACAATGAAAGATCTGTGCAATTAGATAAAACCGGAACTACTTACGAATTTCACATAGTAATAAAGAAGGGCCTTGAGCTAGATGATGATACAATAGACATAATGAAAATATTCACCACCGAATTATCAAAAAATGTATTTCATGGAGCAAGTGTAGATATCCATCTTTGTGATGATACATTTAAAACCTTAAGGGTAGTAGTATCACAATAATTCACTTTAAATAAAACTTTCTACTTTTTTACATTCTCCAATGCCTTTTGAATTTCCACTTCTGTAAGCAACCGATACTGCCCTTTTTTAAGCGATTCATCTAACATTAATTCTCCAATGGAAACCCTCTTTAAATACACCACGTAACATCCTACTGCCTTTAACATACGTTTGACTTGGTGCTTGCGTCCCTCTGAAATAGTTAGATATCCAGAAACAACGATCTGATCATATTGGTCTGAATCTATATTACGCATATCTTGAGTAGGTATTTCTTGTTTAAAATCTCTATACATCCCACATTTTTGCACTTCTATTTTTGCAGGTTTCGTTAGTATTTCACCTTTTCCTATGTAAATCCCCTGCTCTAATTGCTTTTTATCTTCCTCATTAATAGACCCCAAAGCCCAAAAAAAATAAGTTTTTTCAACGTGCTTTTCTGGGTACATTAACATATGTTCAAAGTCCCCGTCGTTTGTAAGTAACAATAATCCTTCTGTATCTTTGTCTAATCTACCAACATGAAATACTCCATTCATATTAACCTTATCAAAAAAATCAAATACCGTTTTATTAACTGTATCCACTCTTGCAGTAATGTAGCCAGCAGGTTTATTAAACATATAATATACTTTTCCAGTATATACAACTACTTTTGATAGATACTCGATAACATCAACACTTTCGTTAATTTGTATTGCAGGTTTTGTTATCACGTCTCCATTTACCTTAACCATACCCTCTTTAATATAAGTCCTAACCATTTTTCTCATTCCAATGTCTGATTGTGCTAAAAATTTATCTAATCTCATATTTCATAACTTCTCTTTCATGTAAAATTATTTTATGTCCTTGTAGCAAAGTTTCCTTATATATAAGTATATCCCTTGAGGTTAATAATCTGCAATATATTTATTTATTCGCTTTACATTTTCAATATATTGGAATATGATAAACATGCGATATTATATTAAGAGAGGTGTCTCATGGAAATTCAACCAATAAAACGCAACAGATTTATTATTAAAATACAGTCAATAAAAAGCAACAATTTTATTAAAGCTAGTATTATTTCTATTACTCTTTTACTTATTATATATTTTTCTATGTCAATGTATTTTAGCAATCATTTTTATTTTGGTTCAACAATTAATAATATTAATGCCTTAGGTAAAACTGTAGATGATTTAGATGAATTACTATTATTGAAAAGTAAATCCTATACGCTAGAACTTATAGAGCGAAATGGTGTGACAGAACAAATTAAGTCTGCTGACATCGGACTTAAATATAATGCGAAGGGGAAAATTCAAGCTTTAAAAGACGAACAGCAATCTTTTAGGTGGATTAGTTCAATTTTCAAACAAAAAACTTCTAAAATAGATGATATGGTGACATACGATGAAAAACTGTTAAAAGAACATTTTGATAAACTGTCTTGTTTTGATACTAAGAAGATAGTTGAACCTCAAAATGCTAACTTTGAATATAAAGGTGTAAGCTATGCAATTGTAAATGAAATTATGGGGAATAAAGTAAATCGCAATTCTTTGTACACAAATGTAATAAATGCAATTCTTGGTGGAGAGACAAGCATAAATTTAGAAGATAAAAATCATTATATAAATCCAAAATATACTAAAACTTCCAAAGAAATTTTAGAAACTATATCTTTACTTAATAAATATATAGCTTCAAACATTACTTATACCTATGCTGGAGGTAAATCAGTTATAGACAACTCTATAATAAATAAATGGATTAAAGTTGATGAAAACAATACAATTATATTTGATGAAGATACAATGAAAACTTACGTAAGTGAACTGGATAAGCATTATGAAACTTATGGTACAGAAAGAGAATTTATTACCTCCCTAGGAACAACTGTAAATGTCGGTGGCGGAGATTTTGGATGGAAAATTCAACGTACAGGAGAAGTCGGCGATTTAATTGTAGAGATAAAAAATGGACAAACAATAGCAAAGGAACCTCGTTATACTGAAAAAGGTTTAACTCATGAACTTAATGATATAGGAAATACTTATGTGGAAATTAATCTTACAAAACAGCATTTGTGGTTTTATAAGAATGGTAAGCTTATTACAAACGGCGACATTATTACTGGTAAACCAACCAAAGATCGTGTAACACCACCAGGAATTTATAAACTAAAATATAAAGCAAAAAATACAACATTAAATGGAGAGGGTTACAGCACTGATGTCAGTGTTTTTATGCCATTTAATGGTGGAATTGGTATACATGATGCAACTTGGCAAAGTAAATTTGGAGGACAGCTGTATCTTACAAAAGGTTCTCATGGTTGTATAAATTCGCCACCTGCACTAGCTCAAAAGATATTTGATAATATAGATGTAGATACTCCGGTTGTTTGCTATTAGAATATGTATAAGTATAGCCCTTTAGGTTAATAACCTTGAAGGGCTATACTTTTTTCTATATCTTTATCATGTACCACAAAAGGTTCGGTAAGGACGGGTTGACAGCGCAGGCAGTGTTGAGTAATCAGTCTGTTCTTTGGAGTATGCGTAAGGACTTGAAAGAACATCAAGCAGACGCTCCATTACACTGTAGTCGCTTTGATTCACTGCGGCATCTAGTGCATCTTCTACCCGGTGGTTTCGAGGTATTATAGCGGGATTGCTGTTTCGCATCAACTTATGCGAGGAGGCCTTTGTTTCCTCCTGCCTTCCTAATCTCTCCTGCCATGACTCATGCCACGAGACAAATTCTGTGGCATGAGTCATGGGATCCTCGGGAGTCTTATCAAAGGTTAATGCACTAAAGGTATTGGTGTAATCCGCGCCATACTTTTGCATCATACTGAGTAGATTTTCAATAAGAGATTCATCTCGTTGCTCTTGGTTGAATATTCCCAGTTTTGATCTCATTCCCGTAAGCCAATTAGAGTGATACAACACAGTAAACTCTGAAACCGCATTTTGAGCCAGTTTAACAGCCTGATCTTGATTTATATGTAGCAGTGGCAATAGTGTTTCAGCAAATCTAGCCAGATTCCATGCTGCAATACTTGGCTGATTCCCATATGAATATCGGCCATGAATGTCAATAGAGCTGAATACCGTTTTGGGGTCATAATCATCCATAAAAGCGCAAGGACCATAATCAATAGTTTCCCCACTAAGTGCCATGTTGTCTGTGTTCATCACCCCGTGAATAAACCCAACCAGTTGCCACTTGGCAATTAACGCAGCCTGACGCTTGATTACTTCCTGAAGTAAAAAAAGATAACGATTCTCATTATTTTCAACCTGTGGAAAATGTCTTTGCAATGTATAATCAGCAAGAGCTTTGAGCTCCTCCGCAGTACACCATTTTGAAACGTACTGGAAAGTGCCCACGCGCAGATGACTGTCAGCCACGCGGGTCATAATTGCACCATATTGCTCGGTTTCGCGGATTACTGGCTCGCCGGTTGTCACCACCGCTAGGCTACGTGTAGTAGCAATACCAAGCGCTTGCATTGCTTCGCCAATGATATATTCACGTAGCATCGGTCCAAGTGAAGCTCGACCATCGCCTCCACGGGAGTATGGCGTTTTACCTGACCCCTTGAGTTGAATATCAACTCGTTTACCTAAGGGAGTGATTTGCTCCCCAAGTAGCACCGCCCTTCCATCCCCAAGCATTGTAAAATGACCAAATTGATGTCCCGCGTAAGCTTGAGCAAGTGGAAACGCCCCTTCTGGAATGAGATTGCCAGAGAGCAAATCTACGCCATCTTTACTTTGAAGCTCCGCAACGTTTATTCCAAGTGATTCTGCAAGCGGATAATTTAGAATGATAAGTTTCGGTGAGCGTACAGGAGTTGGTTTTAATCTGGTAAAAAATGATTTTGGCAGATGAGCATAACTGTTGTCTAATTTCCATCCTGTTTCTATTTCTTCTTTTATCTTAGTCATCATATCTCCTCACTTACTTTGTCTATTTTTAAACCCTTCTTTAGTAATAGTATAACCAATTTTATTGCTGTATGATGCAAAAATAACTTTAATAATATTGTTGTTATTTGTAGAACGATTACTGTTTATTGCATCCTAATATTACAAAAAAATAATAATATATGTAATATACTATATATATAACTTAAGATATTATTAAAAAATTAAATTCTATAACTTATTATAAAATACTAGGGGGTTGAAAATATGGAATTAAGCACATTAGAAAGTGAAATATTAATTGATATTCATGATGCTGATATGTTTCCACAAATGCCATTTGAAATTGAAAATTATACCTTAATAGAGAAAGAACCAAAAAAGAAGATACAAGAACTTGCTTTCTATTTGAAGAAATTGCGAAGATTAGGGCTTATAAGATATGAGGAAAATGAAGTATTTGCAAAGGGTGGAAGTCGGAGCACTAAATATAATAATAATAATGTAACTTCAATTTGTGGAGATAAAATACATATAGATTCTAAGGGTTTAAAATTAGTAGAACGGTATAATTACGATAAAGCAGAAACTCAAAAGAAAATTATATATTTAGCTAAATGATAAAGAAAATCAAAAGTGGAGGGGTTAGTAGTTTTCAATATTCAACTTAATTATATGTATAATTAGACATAGTCTGTGAAACCTTCATTTGATAATTTATTATCTTAAGGTTCACAGACTATTTAAATTTTTCCATCAGCCTATTTCTTCTCTATTCTAACCACGCACTCAACATGTGCAGTTTGTGGAAACATATCAACTGGCTGAATTTCCAAAGTTCTATATCCCAGTTCATCTAGAATTCCCAAATCCCTAGCTAAAGTTCCTGGATCACAAGAAACATAAACAATAGTTTTAGGTGCCATACTACTTATAGCTTCTAAAAGAATTCTATCGCAGCCTTTTCTAGGTGGATCAACAACCACTACGTCAGCTTGTACTCCATCACCAATTAGCTTTGGAATAATCTTTTCTGCCGCGCCATCTAAAAACTCTGTATTATGTATATCGTTTTCGCTTGCATTCATCTTAGCATTTTCAATTGCTTCAGGCACTATTTCCACGCCATACACCTTTTTAGCCTTCTTAGATAAAAATAGTGATATTGTACCTGTACCACAATAAGCATCCAGCACCACTTCTCCACCGCTTAAATTTGCATACTCTAGAGCCTTACTATAGAGTATTTCAGTTTGAATTGAATTAACTTGGAAAAATGATAGTGGAGAAATCTGAAATTTAAATTCTCCTATATAATCAGTTATAGAATCTTTTCCCCAAAGTGTTACGCAGCGAGCGCCAAGTATTACATTAGTTTTTTCACTGTTTATATTTTGAACTATACTTACAAGTCCTTGAATCTTTTTAGTCATTATGGCTATAAATTCAGCGCTTCGAGGAAGCTCTTTACCATTTGTAACAACTACCACCATTATTTCTCCTGTTCTAGACCCTTTCCTAATCATAATATGACGAAGCGACCCCTTTTGGGTTATCTCATTATAACTTTCAATATTGTACTCACTCATCCATTGTCTTGTAAGCTTTACCACAACATCTGCTACCTTATCTTGAATATAACAGGTTTCCATGTTTACTATGTCATGACTCCGCTCCGCATAAAAACCAATGCACACCTCTCCGTTTTTATTAGACACAGGTAATTGAACCTTATTCCTATAATTATAAGGATTCTCCATTCCGAGCGACGGGTGTATTACAACCTCTTCTAATTTACCGATTCTACTTATGACCTCTTTTACTCTATTAGTTTTAAAATCTAATTGAGCATTATAGTCTATATGTTGTATATTACAGCCCCCGCAGCTTTTATATATACTGCAAATCGGCTCCACTCTGCTAGGTGATGCTTCAATTATCTCTAATAATTTACCAAAGGCAAAATTCTTAGAAACCTTAACGATTTTTATTCTTACCTTTTCACCTAAGACTGCACCAGCTACAAAAATAGTAAAATCGTCTATCTTACCTACCCCTTCACCCTGATATCCCATGTTGTCTATATTCATTATGTAATCCACGTTTTTTTCAACTGGAATAACATAATTTTCAAATTTCCTCTTACTTTTCATAATTTTCTTCCTCCATCTTCTACCTATAGCTATTAATCTACATTATTAACTACCACCCATAAACCTATGGAAGTGAATAAAGCCTTTCACCCCACTCATGAAATAGTGTGATTAAAGGCTTTTGTTGTAAATATAATCCTAAAATAACTTCAAAATTTACTTATTCTTCGAAAGTATCACACTGTGGTATTACACCTTTTTCATCACCTATGTCTTCAATGAAAATATTTTTTGCTCTACATATTTCTTCCTCATTATGAATACATCTTGTAGCTTCACATCTAATCCTCGGATTCATTACTATAGATTCATGATTAAATACTTGTTTAAATTCACCCACTACATTTATATTAAGTACATTAGCTATTGAGTTTTTTAAACCTTTATGTGCAAAGGTTTCACAACGAGTTAACTCACTTTTTTTGTCATCTGGCACTGAAACATTAATAGTAATCGCAGAACATATTGCAGATGTGTTGTTAACGCAATCTAATGCAGTACAATTTAGTATCCCCTTCATGGTAATACCTCCCACTGTTTATTATTTATTATTTACCTTTTATAGCTTATGCTTTTATTATACTATAAATCTAATAAATAAATATAAAAAACAGCAAAATATTTTCATTATTCTTTAAATGTCTCACATTTTGTTCTCCCGCTGGTTATAGCACCCATTCCACTGACCATAACATTATCTGCGGCACATAAATTATTTTCATTATGCAGACAACTTGAAGCATTACACCTGATATTTGGACTCATAACGATAGATTCACTGTTAAACGCTTGCTTCACTTCACCAACTACATTCATATTTAGTGCATTCGACAATGCATTCTTTATTCCCTTTTCTGCAAATGTTTCGCACTTTGTTTTTTCACTACTATGAGCATTTGACCCAAAAACATTAATAGTATTAGCTGAGCATACTCCAGACATATTATTAACACAATTTGCTGCACTACAACTTAAAGTTCCACTCATGTACACCACTCCTCACACTTATTTTTAATTATAGTTTGTAATTTCAGCTTTTTTTATACCAATCTATTGAAAATCAAAGTAACTTCTACTTAATTAAGTAAAAAACAACATAAAAAAAGCACCATATAGGTGCTATAAAATAAATCAGTTGCCAAATTGTTTTATTC
>JANZQE010000159.1:0-5018 GCA_038040705.1 Clostridium sp.
TATATTGTGGAAAGGCTGCTTGCTTTATTGGATTGTCTACCGCATTGAACCTTATAACTTCATTAATTAGTAGTGCATTAGCAACGCCATGTGGCACATGATGTTCTGCGCCTAATTTGTGTGCCATTGAGTGACATACACCTAGGAATGCATTAGCAAAAGCCATTCCTGCCATCGTTGATGCACTAGCCATTTTCTCTCTTGCTTTTATATTTGTTGTACCCTCATTGTAAGCCTGTGGTAAATACTTGAATATTAATCTGATTGATTCTAAAGCAAGGCCATTAGTATATTCCGATGCAAGTACTGAAACATAAGCTTCTATTGAATGTGTTAAGGCATCGATTCCTGACGCTGCCGTTAGTCCCCTTGGCATATTCATCATAAGCTCTGCATCTACAATGGCCATATTTGGTGTTAACTCATAATCAGCTAATGGATACTTAACTCCTGTTTTCTCATCCGTAATTACTGCGAATGGAGTAACCTCAGAACCTGTACCTGCTGAAGTTGGTATTGAAACCATCATAGCCTTTTCACCCATTTTAGGGAAGGTATATACTCTCTTTCTAATATCCATAAATCTCATAGCAAGGTCTTCGAACCTTACTTCTGGGTGCTCATACATTACCCACATGATTTTTGCTGCATCCATTGGTGAGCCTCCACCAAGAGCTATAATTGTATCCGGATTAAATATTGCCATTTCACTAGCACCTTTTTTCGCTATAGCAAGAGTCGGGTCTGGTTCTACATCATAGAATATTTTGAATTCCACTCCAATTTCTTCGAGTATACTTGTAACTTTGTCGACGTATCCTAAATCATAAAGAACTTTATCAGTAACTATAAACGCTTTCCTTTTGTTCATGTCCTTTAATTCTTTTAACGCTACTCCTAGGCTACCATATTTAAAATAAATTTTTTCAGGAACTCTAAACCAAAGCATATTTTCTCTCCTCTCAGCTACACTCTTCACATTTAATAAATGCTTGACCCCAACGTTTTCTGATACAGAGTTTCCACCCCATGATCCACAACCTAGAGTTAAAGACGGAGCTAGTTTAAAGTTATATATATCACCTATAGCCCCTTGAGAAGCTGGCATATTTATTATAATTCTTCCTGTTTTCATCTTTGCACCAAATTTAGCTGTTCTGTCTGCAGACTTAGTTCTATGTGTATACAATGATGAAGTATGTCCAAATCCTCCAAGCTCAACAAGCCTTGCTGCCTTTGTTACAGCTTCCTCAAAAGTTTTCACCTTATACATAGCAAGTACTGGAGACAATTTCTCATGTGAAAATGCTTCTTCAAGTTCTACAGATTCAACTTCTCCTATAATTATTTTTGTTTCTTCTGGAACTTTAACCCCTGCCATTTCAGCTATTTTAAAGGCAGATTGACCCACTATTTTTGCATTTAATGATCCGTTATTTAATATTACTTTTCTTACTTTATCTACTTCATCCTCATTAAGAATGTAAGCCCCTCTAGAAGTAAACTCTGATCTTACTTCAGCGTATACTTCTTCCATAACTAATACTGATTGTTCTGAAGCACATATTACACCATTATCAAAACTCTTAGAAAGTAAAATTGAGTTTACAGCCATTTTTATTTCTGCTGTTTCATCAATAATTGCAGGTGTGTTTCCTGCACCAACTCCGATAGCTGGTTTACCTGATGAATAAGCTGCTTTAACCATTCCTGGACCACCTGTTGCAAGGATTATATCTGATTCTCTCATAACAACCTGTGAAAGTTCAACTGAAGGCTCATCTATCCAAGCTATTATACCTTTTGGTGCGCCAGCTTTAACAGCTGCGTCTAGTATTATTTTAGCCGCTGCAATAGTAGACTTTTTACTTCTTGGATGTGGAGAGAAAATTATACCATTTCTAGTTTTTAATGATATAAGAGCTTTGAAAATCGCTGTAGACGTTGGATTTGTAGTTGGCACAATGGCTGCTACAACTCCAATTGGTTCTGCAATTTTTGTAATACCAAATGACCCATCTACCTCAATAATCCCACAAGTTTTTTCATCTTTATAATGATTATATATATATTCTGAAGCAAAATGATTTTTTATAACTTTGTCTTCTACAATTCCCATACCTGTTTCTTCTACTGCCATCTTCGCCAAATCAATTCTGGAGTTATTTGCTGCCATAGCTGCTTGTCTAAATATTTCATCTACCTGCTCTTGAGTATAAGTAGAAAATTGCCTTTGTGCTTCTCTAACCTCTTTTATTCTAATCATTAATTCTTCAAGATTTGTCACTTTCATATTTTACACCTCTTTCATAATTAGTAGCATTTTAATAATATAATTTACTTAAGGAAAGTTATATACTTCAAAAGTTTGTTTTCTATCTCTTGTGTTAATTATATCACAATCTTTTATTGATTGTAAATAGAATTTTTATAATATTCAAATATGTTTTACCATTAATAAATATTGTAAAACTGCCTGTAATCGTTTGTATACAGACTGTCACATGGCTATGCCTTGAAATATTATTATTTTAAATTATATTTTATTCTTTATCAATAACATTTTTTTTAAAAAAGTTTGTTAACATTTAAACAATGTGAACTGTTTAGCTGAAAATATTATGCAACTTAATGATTATTTTAAAAAAGGTGTAGTTTACTTACCACAAATTATATTCAAAATTTGTATATAATTTTACATACACTATAATTATGTGGTATAATTAAGCCTGTGCTTGTTCTAACTTCTATTTAAACAATATATTAATGATTTTTAAAATATATTTATATACGATGGAGCAATAATTAAAATATATTAATTTGGTAAAACTATATTATATGAGGAGTGATATTATGAATATAAGATTAGGCTACGTGGCCACGGCTTTAAAGCTAGGGAAAATAACTTCTTCTAGTACTGTAACTTATTCTACATATACTAAACAATCGACGGATAGAGATAAGCTTGAAAAACTGCAGAAGGTAGCAGTATCAAACGTTAATGATTTGTATAAAATTTTAGAATACACAGTAAAAAATAATATTCACTTTTATAGATTAACATCTGCTTTAATTCCTTTAGCAACTCATCCTGAAGTTACAGATTGGGAGTTTAGAAGGATTTTAAAAATGGATTTTGATTGGCTTGGTAATTTTATCAACAAAAATAATTTAAGAGTAGATACACATCCTGATGATTCTAATGTTATTAATAGTTCTAAAGAAGAAGTGCTAAAAACTACTGAAAGAAACCTGTGGTTCCATGCAAATCTTTTTAATGATATTAGCTATCCTTTAGGAAAAATGGTAGTACACATTGGTGGTAAAGAAGGCGGTAAAGCTGCTGCTACAGAAAGATTCTTTAAGAACTATAATAACTTGCCAAAAGAAATAACAAAACTATTAATATTTGAAAATGATGATAAGAGTTTTACTACCAAAGAAGTATTAAACATATGTAAAGAAATAAAGGCCCCTATGGTACTAGATGTTCATCATCATAATTGTAATAGTGGTGCTGATGAACTAGAACCTATGTTAAAAGACATCTTTGCTACTTGGGAAGGTGAAATACTACCTCCAAAAGTTAATTATTCCAGCCCAAAAACTGGTGAAAAAGATAAAAAACATGCTGATTTTGTTGATGCTGCATCATTTATTGACTTTATCGAGTTATGCATTCCTTTAGGAATTGACTTTGATGTAATGCTAGAAGCAAAAAAAGCAGATTTGGCATTATATCAACTTATAGATGATATAAAAATTCTTAAACCAAATTGGAATTGGATTGATACTAGTACTTTACAAATCCTAGAAGGTCAAGAGATTGAAGAAAGTCAAGAAATTGACGCAATTGAAGAAATTTAATTAATATAAAGAAAAGGCTTTAAGAATGTTTAATTCTTAAAGCCTTTTCTTTATGCTTCATAATTCCTCCACAACTAAATTATTTTTATTATTAATTTAACCCAATAATTGACTTAAATATATAATATAAAAGGGGTATGAAGATAGCTGGAAGCATATTACCAACTTTTATTCTCTTAATCTCTAAGATATTAGCACCAATTGCTACAATCAGTAATCCCCCAACAGCGGACATCTCATTTACTACAGAAGGTATTAAATATGGTTTCATAAGAGACGCTGTCAAAGTTATAATACCCTGATATAAAAAAACCGAAATCGCTGAAAAACAGACTCCAATACCTAAAGAAGATGAAAAAATAATTGCAGATATACTATCTATTAAAGATTTAGCGTATAATATATCATGATTACCTGTAAGACCACTTTCTAAAGCCCCCATTATAGCCATTGCACCAACACAATATACAAGACTAGCTGTTACAAATCCTTTAGCTAGACCCTTTTGATTAGAGAATCTGCGTTCTAGCCAAATACCTATATTTTCGATCCCCTTTTCAATTTTCATAAGTTCACCTACTAAAGTACCCAGTGTAAGACTAATAATTAATAATAAAATGTTATTAATCTGAAGGGCACCTTTTAGTCCAATAAGAATTACTGAAAGCCCAAGTGCTTTCATAATTGTCTCATTATATGAACTAGAAATTTTATTTTTAAACAAAGAACCAGTAAATCCACCTATTAATATTGCTAACGAGTTTACAATTGTACCTAACATAAATATTTATCCCCCTTACTCCAATAACACTTATAGTAATTATAAACGTAAATACTAATCTTTTCCACTAAAATAAGTATTTACATTAAATAATCTTAATGTTACAATAATAAATATTATAAATTCGTTGAACAGGAAGAGTAATTAAAGCCATGCAATGTCAGAGAGCTGAGGATAGTGTGATCTCAGTATTGATAACTTTAGTGAATGGACCTGCTAGAAGTAACCCGAAATCAATTTTTGAGAGTAGTAGTTACCGGATGCCCACTGTTAAAAGGGATAGAGCATTTAAGTGCTTGAATTTTTAAAATATGCTTTTTTATAGCATAATTTAGGTGGTACAGCGAATATCCTTCGCCCTAATACAGGG
>JANZQE010000160.1:0-10898 GCA_038040705.1 Clostridium sp.
TTATCAAACTTTGTTAAATCAATAGATAAATTAGTTTTAAGGCCACTTTGTGCTATAGCTATAATTGGAGAAAATTCATAACCTATTCCACTTATAGTTAAGCTTTGAGTGTCATTTGCAATCTTGGTTTTTTTAACTAATATATCAATTGGGGTTTTAGTTAAATCAGTTCCATAGATACTAGGGTTAACAGGAGCCTGGGCACTGACATCAGTATTATCACTAGTAGTAGCATCACTTGAAGCATCTATTGCATTAATATCATCTACTACCTTAATTACTCCTCCTATCATACCCATCCAGCAGCTATAGTTTATATCTTCATCACCTGGTGTGAAATTTATAATGTTCTCACCAGATTCTAATTTTTTTTCTATATCGAGAGAGGGAACAACAATAGAATTATTACATGAAGTTAACTGTTCTCCATTTATTACCCATTTAACTGGTATATCCTTTTGTACATATAATACGCTAGGCGTGTATCCACGTGCAGTTGCAGTCATATTTATTACTTGAACTCCATTTTCTACAGTAGCTTTTGAAGCGGTCTTTGGAGAATTACTCTGTCTTGTCACCTTACTCACTAAAGACATAGGCGATATGTTAATTCCAGCAAGAGCTAGCCCGCGATTTCCCATAATAAGCCCTAGTACAACTACAAGAATTCCTCCAAATTTTACAAGTTGCTTAGTGTTGCCCTTACTTAAAAGGCCAGAAACAGCTCCAAATCCAAGCATTAGAGGTACCGTTCCAAGCGAGAATATGAACATTGAAGTAGCCCCAAGTACCGCACTGCCTGTTCCAAGAGCATATAATTGCATAGTTTGAAGAGGTCCACAAGGCATAAACCCATTCAAAATACCTACAATAAATGGAGTTTTTCCGCTCTTTTTAATATTGCATAAAGGCATTGGTGATTTTATGTTGAATCTTCTAAAAAGACTGTATCCAGACATATTGAGCCCCATAATAATCATAAAAAAACCAGCTAAAACTTGAAGCCCAGCCTTAAAAGGTAAAGTAAGAGAAAAAACAGAACCTAAAGCTCCAACAATTCCGCCAAGAATAGTGTAGGATATCACTCTGCCTAAATTATAAAATATAGCAGGTTTTAGAGATTGAAATTTGCTCTTATTCGCAACGCCTATACTTTGTGATAGCATTATTCCACCACACATACCTACGCAGTGTAGTGAAGTGAAAACACCCACTATAAACAGAACAAAATAAGATGCATTTGCTAGCTTAGATTCCATGTCAAAGCTATTACCAGCCTTGCTTATAAGAAAAATAGCAAGAACTATTATTAGCAAGCCAATAATTTTAAAATTTCCAGAATCCTCTGTACTATAACCTAGTTTTGATATTTTTTCTTTAATTAGTGAAGTATTGCACGTTTCATCATCATACTGCACAAACACACTTTCGCTTTTGTAGTCAGCCAATACCTTAGTAACTCCAAAGATACTCATCAGGGACTTTTCTATTCTAGCTTCACAGGAGGTACATGTCATGTTGTAAACTTTAATGTTTTGTTTTTTAATACTCATAGGTCACCTCTATTTTATTATATTTTTAACTATATTATACAAATGAGATGTGTAGATTTTATAAAGAAAACTTAAAAATTTAATATAAAAAAAAATATTGAATCCAGATATGATATCTACCTGAATTCAATATTGATTTACCAATTACATTACTCTCCTACCTGTTATAAAATCTGTCCTTGTCATAGCTGAAATTTTAATTACATCTCCTGTACGTGGAGAGTGCATGTAATTATTATCTCCAAGGTAGATGCCCATGTGATGAGGGTTGTTATTAGTTCCAAAGAACACTAGATCTCCCGGCATAAGGTTTCCTCTTGATACTGATACCCCATCCTTTATTTGATGAAATGTTGCTCTTCCTACAGAAATCCCAAAATGCTTATATACGTATTGTGTAAATCCTGAGCAATCAAAGCCTGTTGAAGGCGATGTTCCACCCCATAAATACGGTGTCCCAAGAAAGTTAGAAGCATAGGCTATTACAGCATTTGCTGATACAGCGGTTGCGCCCCTTGAAGGTGAATATTTAGGTGTTGATTTTCTTATTTCATTTATTTTCGTTATGCTCTTACTTGCTAACACTTGAGGCTCACTTATCTGCCTTGCAAGAAGACTTTCACTGTTGTTTAGCTCATTTACCAATTTATCATTTAACTCTTTATAAACAATTTCCTTGCTATTTATCTCAGTTATCAATTTGTTTTGTGACTTTTTAGCAATGTTCATCTTATCTAATTTTTGCTTATTTTCTGCTTGTATGTTCAACAATGTTTCCTTTGTCTTATTTAAACTTAGCTTCTTTTCACCTAATTGCTTTTGGGTGGCTTCAAATTCAGCGACTACTTTTTTATCAAAGTCTATAATGGCTTTTATGTTTTCCACTCTTGATATAAAATCTCCAAAACTCTCAGAACTCAGGATAGTGCTTAAATACCCATCAAATCCATTTATGTACATGGTTCTCATTCTACCATTATATAATTCCTGCTCCTTTTGGGCTTCATTTTCAACCCTTTTAACCTCAATAGCTGCGCTTTCAATTGCCTTTTCTGTTCCAGCTATTTTACCTTTGTTTTCATCTGTTTTAGCCATGATTGTTACAATTTCATTATCAAAATGTTCTATTTTTGTTTCAATTTCTTCTCTTTCTGCTTGAATTTTCGTTAGTGCATCCTTCTGCTGTTGTAACTTCTCATTTGCTGGAGCCGCTAATACAGTTATGTTTAAAGTAAAAATCAAACTTAATACAACCACTATACTTCTCAGGGCATTCTTCATTAGTACATCTCCTTCGCTCTTTTATAATTTATAAAGCACAGAGGAAATATATCATAAACTTATGTAGTTCTTATGAAGATTGTCCAAATTTATTCACTTAGCTTTCTCGCAACTCCGGATAATAACTCTGCAAGAAGTACAAGAAGTATATAACAAATGAGTATTAGGGTTATTTCAGTATATTTAAAGTAGCTCATACTTAGCTTGAATTGTTGCCCTAGACCTCCTGCACCAACAAATCCTACTGTTATAGTGGTGCGAAGGATTACCTCACCCCGGTAGAGAATATATGTTATGAACTTAGGCATCACCATTGGAATTACTCCATAAAAGAACATTTGATGTGAATTTGCTCCACAAGAGGCTAAGTTTCTAACTGGTCTCATCTCTAAATCCTCTATAACTTCTGAGCATAGCTTTCCTAGTATACCAAAGTTGTGTATACCTAAGGCTAAAGCTCCTGGAAGAATTCCTGGTTTAAGAATAAAAACTATAATCATAGCCCAAACCAGCTCTGGCACTGCCCTTGAGAATATATACACGCTGCGTATCACTCCAAATATAAGCCACCTATACCATCTCTTTTTTAATGTAATTGTACCATCAGCTACATTTCTTGCTGCTGGAATTACGGTAATTAACATAGCTATAGTTGCAAATCCTATAGCCATAATGCTCATCTGAAGTGTTTCATATGTAAGTTTTAATGCTTTTACTAAGCTTTCCTTATTTAAGAATGCCGGACTAGCCTCATTAATTCCTAGTAAACGGCTTATAAATTTTTTAGTGAACATAAGATTTTTCTCTGTAAACATTCCAAAGAAATCTGCCTTATCTACTACAAATATAAACATCCAAGAGCCTATAATCAATATCACAGATAAAAAATAAGAAAACTTAACAACATTAAATTTTTTCACTTTTGTTCCAACAGTTAAAAATGCATTTCGAAATGAGTTGCTCCAAGAATCAATTAAAACTACAAGGGCAGTCAAGAAGAACATAAAAGTCCATACCTCACTGTAATTTAGGTCCTGTAGTGACAATTGGATCTGGAATCCAAGTCCTCCAAGACCAACAAAACTCATAATGGTAGAAGAACGTATTGCACACTCAAATCTATACATTGTATAGCTAATCATATCCACTTTAGCCATAGGTAAATAACCGTAAATTAAAAGCTGCAGCTTTGATGCTCCTGAAGCTCTTAAAGCTTTTATAGGTTCACTTGTCACATCATTTAATATATCCGCATAAATCTTCCCTAAATTTCCCCCATATGGTATAGCTAATGCAAAAATTGCTGCAAAGGGGGTTAGTCCCACTGATGCAACAAATAGAAAGGCCCAAACTAATTCATGAATAGCCCTCATAAATCCTAATATTCCTCTAAAAATACCCTTAGAAGTTTTTCTACTTATTTCATTCTCAGCTAAAATACCTGAAGCTAAGGTTCCAAAAATAACAGCAAATATAAACGCTAAGGTCATTCCAGCCACTGCGTAGGCTAAGGTTATCCCAGCGGATTTGAAACCTAATTTAATAATCTCCCCAGTTATTGCCGGGTGCAAAAGTGCGTAGATAATTTGCATAAATGTTGATTTTCCACCAGTGTGCATTAGCTCCGAACCCCAATTTACCGAAAAAAGGCTCCATATAAATATCAAAGCAAGGATCAATGTTAGAATACCTTTCTTATGATAATTTAAGGTTCCCTTAAGCCTATTCATCTTTTACTAGCTCCTTTAGATTATAAAGTTCCTTTAAATACTCATCTGTAATCTCCTCCACTGGGAGATCAAAATATATTTTGCCAGCGCGAAGAGCAACAACCCTACTAAAATACTTTCTAGCATATTCAACAGAATGAAGGCTTGCAATAAGTGTTTTGCCTTCTTCCTTTGCTATATTTGTTAGATCAAATAATATATCCTCAGCACGAGCTGGGTCCAAGGAAGATACTGGCTCATCCGCTAAAATCACTTCAGGATTCTGTACAAGTAATCTAGCCATAGCAACTCTCTGCTGCTCCCCTCCAGATAAATTAGATGTCCTTACATAAATCTTATCCTTAAGTCCTACGCGGTCCAGAGCCTTAATAACTAATTCCTTATCTTGCGGGATTATTAGGGATATTAAAGACTTGAATAATCCCCAATCTTTTAACCTTCCTGCCAAAACATTGTGAATTACAGGTAGTGGCCCTACTAAGTCAAACTGCTGATGAATTATTCCAAGTTTCTGTGCCAAATCTTTTACCCCTTTATAATTTTCTAACGCTATTCCATCCAAAAGAATAGTTCCCCCATCAGGTTTTAACACTGACGCCAAAATATTTAATAAAGTGGTTTTTCCTGCTCCACTTGGGCCTATTAACGCAACCCGCTCACCCATTTTTATTCTAAGCGAAAGGGAATCTAACGCCTTCGTCCCCTCATATATCTTTGATATTTCATTGATTTCAAAAATATTATCATTTTGCATTGTAAAGTTCACCTACTATTTAACCATTCCTAGTTTTTTTGCTACTTCCTCAATTGCTTTATAATTGTCATTTTTAGATTCTACAAACACATCGGTTTGAAAGAACTTCAAAACTTCAGCTTGAGATCCGCCTTTATCCACACTCATAGAAAGTAATGCCTTTTTTATGTTTTCTTTAGTTCCTGCTCCATACACCTCATCTATATTCTCATCATTATTAATTGTCCAGTTGTAATCAAAGTATTCTGGAGTGGTATAGAAAACATCGACCTTATTTAAATCCACTTTATTTTCTTTAATAGCTTTTTCCCATACTGATATATTTAAAGCTCCAGTTTCAAAAGCCCCTGATTGTACAAGTGCAATAGTTTTATCATGGTTACCTGAGTAATTTGGCGCACCATTTAGATCCTTCTCTGGATCTATTCCTGCTTCTTCCATGAAATGACGTGGCATTAAGCTACCTGATGTGGAACTTTCACTACCGAAAGTAAACGTCTTTCCTTTTAAGTCCTCAAGTTTCTTTACATCTAAATCCTTTTGAGTTATAAATACTGATTTAAATTTTGCATCCATTGGTCTTTGCACAATTGCCTCTGAACCAGGAGCCACAGCTCTTGCTTGCACTCCAGTAAGTCCTCCAAACCAAGCCATCTTAATTTCTCCTCTTTCAAATCCTGTTACGAGTGCTGCATATTCTACAGAGGGAATAAATTCAACCTTAATTCCTGTTGCTTCACTTAAGTATTCGGCCATTTCACCCATATTTCTATTTAGCTCTGATGCATTTTGATCTGGAATTGCTCCTATTTTAAAGGATGGCTTTTCCTTTTCTGTTGCCTCTTTCTGTCCGCCTTTTCGACAAGCTGTAACTGAAATCATCATTAACCCAGCTAGTGCTACTACCATAATTTTTTTCATATGTTTTCTCCCCACACTTAAATAATTTAATGTATTAAAATATACACCTAGTATATTTTAATATAAGTAGCTGAATTAGTATAATTGTAAAATTAAATAGATAATAGCGGATCTATTTGATTTTTGGATACTTGCTAACTATTATGGCGACTAGAAATAAACGCATAAGCCTTCTCCAATACTTTCACACTACTTTTATAAGAAAGTATTTCTTTTGTGGCAACCAATCTACTCCACCTGTAATCCTTTATTTCTTCTAATTGAATATAAACATCATCATCGTAAACCTTAGCTAAAAAATATATAACCTCTTTAGTTATCCCGTTCTTGGGTGAGTATTGTATCTTTGCTCTAAATCCATTGATTAGAGTAACTTTAAGCCCGGTCTCTTCACAAACTTCTCTTATTGCGGTTTCTTCCTCACTCTCATTTTTTTCAACATGTCCCTTTGGAAATCCCCAATGTCCATCATATCTATGGCTAATAGTTAGAAACTCCAAATTGTTTTTATTTTTTCTATAAATTACAACTCCACAGGATTTTTCAAAAACCATGGTAACAGCCCCCAATTTTAGATTTTCTCTATTATTACATAAAATTATATCATACATAATTATCTATATTATGCTTATAATTACTTATATATTCGGAATTATATATTTAAAAAAGAACATTGCATAATTAATTATGTAATGTTCTTTTTTAATATATTGTGTAACAGATGTTTCATTTTTTTATTTATCGAATCTATCAATTTTAAACAGTCTCAAATCCTCATTGTCCTTACCTAAATATAGATCACTTAGCATCATCCCACCTAGTACTCCAAACAATATACCGTTAGCTCCATAGCCTAAGCAGTACCATTACTTATCATTATCTGGGTCCGGTCCTAGGAAACCTATATTATCTTTAGTTGATGCAAAAGCACCACAATACTTATATTCCACTTGTATGTCTTTGATATCTTTAAACATAGCTTTTAATTTTTGCTCTAGTATATTGTATTTTTCATTTGCAGCTTCTTCATTAAATATATCTGGTACAAAATTTATATCTTCCCCACCTATTATTATTCTATTATCTTCAGTAGTTCTAAGGTAATTATATGGATCATTATTATCTCTAATAAGTACTCTATTCTTCCATCCTGAAAAGCTTTTAATAGGTTTTGTAGCTATATTAAAGGTAGTAGTTTTAGTTCCAAAATTTCTTTTAGTAAATAATTCTGTATTATACCCTGTAGCAACTATGACTATTTTGCCCTTAACTTTATGACCGTAGGAAGTTTCTACTAGTACTCCACTTTTTTCATAATTGACTTTTACTACTTCTGTATTTTCATAAACTTTAAGGCCATTTTCACAAGAAACTTTTAATAATTGATGAGTATATCTATATGGATCAAATTGTGCTCCACCATTATTAGAATAAACGCCTGCTTTTACATCAAAGCTAAAGGGATTGTTTTGCTCATCTATGAAGTCGACATCGAACCCATTTTCACATCGAAGCCTATATTCTTCATATAATTCTTTTATCTCTAATTTTTTAGAAGTATATAATAATGTATCTTTTACTCTGTAGTCACAGTAATTCCCGTGCTCATTTATAAAACTATCTATTTCGCTTAACGCTTTAATCCCTAAGTTATAGGATTTTAATACATTTTCCATTGTTGTAGCTTCCATTAAATTATTTAAATTCTCATCAAGTTCGTATTGAAGTAAAGAAGTTGTAACACCTGTGCTTAAATGACCTATTCGCCCCTTTTCTAAAATCACACTGTTGATATTGTTTTTAGAAAAGTAATATCCCAAAATACTTCCTGTAACTCCTCCTCCTACTATAATTACATCCGTATCTAATTCTTCTGTTAAATATTCATATTGTTTAGGTACACTATTTGTATTCATAAAAAGTGGTTCACCTTGAACATATTGTAAATTCATAAAACTCCACCTGCCTGATTTTTATTAATTCTTGATGCTATAGTGTTCTACAATTATGAAACCAGTATACCTATAATAATTATTAATGGTACAATATAACTTGTAGTAAAGATTTTTTTAAATTAGCAATTAATTTTGAATACATAATGTATTCATTTCCACATAATTAGCAAAAGGAGATGTTTAACTTTGGAAAAGCTATGTTACGAAAATCCATATCAAAAGGAATTTACAGCTGAAGTCATAAATGTAATTCAAAAAGAAAAGGAGTATCATGTTGAACTGGATAAAACCTATTTTTACCCTGAAGGTGGTGGCCAACCAAGCGATACCGGATATATAAATGGCGCTGCAGTCACCTATGTATATGAAGAAAACGAAAAAATATATCATGTTGTAGGAGTAAATCCTTTGAAAATCCATAAAGTTAAATGTAGCATAGACTTTGAAAAAAGGTATGATTATATGAAGCAACACCTGGGCCAGCATATACTTTCTGCTTGTATTTCTAATTTATTCAATGCAGTTACCATTGGTTTTCACCTTGGCAATGATTCTGCAACAATTGATATTGATAAAGTTATTTCAAGTAGCCAACTTAAAGAATGCGAAGAAATGGCCAATAAAATAATTTTAGAGAATATTAGCATAGAAGTACTTTATCCAACCAGTTCTGAGCTTAAAAAATTATCATTAAAAAAAATTCCAGTTAAAGCATTCGAGAAAATTAGAATAGTTAAAATATCTGATATAGATGTGAATCCTTGCTGTGGTCTACATCCGAGTTCTACTGTTGAGGTGCAATTAATTAAGGTTACTAAATTTGAAAAATATAAGAATGGTCTAAGAATTGAGTTTATGTGCGGAGGAAGAGCAATTTTTGATTATGCATCAAAACATGAAGCTATAGAGAAAATGTCTAAACTTTTATCTTGTAATAATGCTACTGTTTTATCCGAAGTGCAAAGACTTTCAGGTGAACTTAATAAAGCACTAACTGAAAAAAGAGCATTAAAGGCTGAAGTTGCTGAATATGAAGTTCAAAATATGTTAGCATCGGCCCCTATAATAGGAGATATTAAGGTTCTTAAGGGAATTTATGATAATGTTGATTTAAAATATATTAATATGCTGGCAACAAAATTAGTTGCCACACCAAATGTTATAATTTTATTTGGTGTAAAATCCGCGGACAAAGCAAATATATTATTCATGTGCTCAAAAAATTTAAATATTATCAGTATGAATGCCCTTCTAAAGGATGCCATAACACTTATAGATGGTAAAGGGGGTGGAAGTGCATTCTCCGCGCAGGGCGGTGGAAAGAATAATAACAATTTAGATTCCGTGCTAGATTATGCTCATAACAAGATTAAAGAACACATAATTTCTAGTTCAAGAATTAAATAATACAATCAATTTTAAGGGGCTATCTCAAAAATCCATTTGAGATAGCCCCTTCACCTATTTATTTAGAATTTTTGGTACTTTAGATGCTCTAAGTCTGTGTGCATAATGCATATCGGACCCTAATAACGGCCTAGCATAACTTAAGAATGCATCAGTTACATTATTGCATGCGCTGTTAATAAAATTATCGGGCATTACCTTTGTCTTACCTGCTACTAGGTCTAATTGCGTAAGTCTATAATCTACTGAATAATGCCCTGTTCTATGAATAGTAATTGAACCATCAACATTATCCCAAAGTGCAAACTGCGCCGCTTTTTCTCCTACTTCTCTGGCTTCATTTCTATCTACATCTGAGACACATCCCATAAAGCATCTTTGAGAATATCCGAATGTATCAGTTCTAACTCTTTTAATATTTAAATTACGTCTAATATAATTACCTAAAAGGTCACCTAGTGCTCCTGATCCAGATAATTGTATATTCCCGTGATCATCTTTTTCTACTCTTTCCATAAGACTTGAAATAATTGGTTGACCTTTTTCATCTACAATACCTTCTGAAACAGCTATTACACATCTTCCATATTTATCATAAACATTTTTTACATCAAGCAAAAATTGTTCTATTTTAAAAACTCTTTCAGGCACATATATTAAATGTGGACCATCATCTTCGTACTTTTTAGCTAAAGCTGCTGCTCCTGCTAAAAACCCTGCATTACGCCCCATTACTACCCCTATATATACCCCTGGCAATGCTCTGTTATCAAGATTTATTCCAATAAATGCATTGGTTATATATTTAGCTGCAGATCCATACCCAGGAGTATGGTCATTAATCATAAGATCATTGTCTATAGTTTTTGGTATATGAATTGCGCGAAGTTCGTATTTTGCAATTTTAGCTTGAAGGTTTACTATTCTAACTGCATCTGATGAATCATTTCCCCCAATATAAAAGAAATACCTTATTTCATGAGCTTTAAGCACCTTAAATATTTCCTTACAATATTCTTCATCCGGCTTGTCCCGTGTTGATAAAAGTGCTGAGGATGGAGTCATGGCCACTTGTTCTAAATTATGAGTGGTCTCTCGGCTTAAATCATGGAAATTTTCATTAACTATTCCATTTACTCCATTTATAGCGCCATAGACTTTTGTTACCTGTGCAAATTTTCTTGCTTCTAGCACCGCACCAACTAGAGATTGATTAATAACAGCAGTTGGTCCTCCACCTTGTGCAATTAAAACTTTACCTTCAATTAACATATTTTTACACCCCTTGTAATTTAAG
>JANZQE010000161.1:0-3748 GCA_038040705.1 Clostridium sp.
ATCCTGATTCCATATATAGAGAAGGTATAAATAATGTTACTTCTATAGATATTGAGTATGCAAAGAAATTTGGATATGTAATAAAGCTTTTAGCAATTGGAAAAGAGGAAAACAATCAATTGTAACTTAGGGTACATCCAACTTTAGTACCAGCCACTCATCCAATTGCCAATGTAAATGATTCCTTTAATGCAATTTTCATTAAAGGAAATGCAGTTGGAGATTTAATGCTTTATGGTAGAGGAGCAGGCGAATTACCTACTGGTAGCGCTGTAGTAGGTGATATAATATCAATCTTAAGAAATAACGAAAATATGGTAATAGATAAGCCTTCAAAAAATTATTTAGGACTTAAAAGAATAAAGAATTCAGAAGAAAATAGTTCGGAATTCTATATAAGATTAAATGTACGTGATAAGGTAGGAGTTTTAGGTGGTATAGCATCTATATTTGGGAAAAACAATGTAAGTATAGTATCTGTTACTCAGAATGTTGAACATGCAGATTTTGTATCTTTAGTATTTATTACCCACAAAAGTTTAGAAAAAGACATAAATAAATCTATAGAAAAAATAAAAGAGTCAGAAAATTTAAATAAAGTAGAAAGCATTTTAAGGATAGAAAACTTCAACTAGTATCATGTCTTAAAGGGTTAAACAATGGAAAACTATAATATATTATAATTCGTAAGAAAATTGATAATTTTCTGGTATTGTGGTATATTATAAAGGTAACACTGTTGATACAAAATTAGTGTATCTTACATAATAGTGTTTTGTCTTAGGAGGAATAACAATGAAAATCGGAACAGTTAAATGGTTTAACGTAGAAAAAGGATTCGGATTTATTGAAGTTGAAGGCGAAAAAGATATTTTCGTTCATTCATCTGCAATACTAGGAAATGAATCAAGAAAAAGTCTTGACGAAGGCCAAAAAGTTCAATTCGAAACAGAACAGGGACCTAAAGGACTTCAAGCAATTGAAGTTTCAGCGATATAAGTATAATTTTTCTTAATAAAAAGCCACCTTCTTGAGGGTGACTTTTTATTTTTGATTTAAAATAGGAAGGTATAATATAAATTGAATAGTTATACATCTTTTATTTATTTGTGAAATGTACTAAGAATAAAAGAGTCTATGTTCACTACAGTAAATATTCATTCTGCTGCCTCGCGCAAAACCTATTATCGTTATATTTGCAGCTTTGGCAAGGCTTAAGGCTAAAGAGGTTGGTGCAGAATGAGAAACTATAATTTGTATACCTGCCTTTGCTACTTTAACTACTATATCTGAAGAAATCCTTCCTGTAGTCATTGCAAGCTTATCTTTAAGGTCCATATTTATAAGCATCGCTTTTCCTACTACCTTATCTAAAGCATTATGTCTACCTATATCCTCGGAAAAAGCAAGGATACTATTTTCACTGCATAGGCAGCAGCTATGAACTCCACCAGTTTGTTTGAAAAGCTCTGATTTATTATTAAATGCACTCATTAATTTTAAAATTTCTACAGTAGAAAATTTACAATTGCTGTCTATAAATTTAATGCTGCATTCTTCAAGAGAAAGTACACGGATACTTCCATTTCCACAGCCAGAGGTTATAGCCTTTGCACTACTTTCATCTACAGTAATTTCATGGTCTAAAATTATACATATCCTATTTTCATACACTTCTTCTATGCTTATAATGGAACTCATATTGGAAATCACGCCGTCAGAAAAAAGAAAGCCTACAGCCGGTTCTACTACTTCAATAGGAGTACACATAAGGGTTGCATAAAATTCATGATTCACAAAAATGTCTAAGGGTATTTCTTCTATTATTAAATCCAAGGTATCTTCTTGTAATCCATTTTTTATCCTTTTAATATTAACTTTTTTTGTTATGTTCATTATACTTATGAGTCCTCCAAAAATATATTTTTTAAAACTGTAAGATCAGATGTATAATTAAGGTTTGTGAAAATATCCTTGTCACCACAACATTCTCTCCAGCTATTTTCTTCTACATAGTACATCTTACTGTTTCTAATTACATCGTGAAGTTTATAGTTATTTTTCTTTATCTCAGTTTCAAAGGTAGCAATCATATCAATAGAATAGAAAGCATATAGGGGCTCTATATATTTAGAATTATAAGATACAACCCCTTGTACATTTTCGCTTTTTATAATTTCCATCATATACTTTATATAATTTAAATTTATTATGGGCATATCGCAAGCGGTAACAAAAACATATTTAGAAGTAGTATTTTTTAGTGCCGTATAAATAGCTCCTATTGGGCCTGCATTTGCTATAATATCTTTCGCCACCATATATTTAGTATCTTTGAATTTTTCAACATCATTTGAGATCAGTATTATATTTGTAAAAATATGCGCAAGTTCCTCTGCAATAATTTCTATTAAAAACTTATTATTGGTTTTAATATTACGCTTATCAAAGCCCATTCTACTGCTTTTCCCACCACATAAAAAAACTGCAGATCCAAAGTCGTCCATTAGTTTCACCTCTCTAAAATTCTGGCGGCAGTGTTAGCATTTCCTCATAATTAAATACTGGTCCATCAATGCACATGTATTTATTTCCTACCTTACAATGTCCACATTTACCAATTCCACAACGCATATGTGTTTCTAGGGAGGTATATATATCAGTGCCCTTCATTCCCAGTTTTATTAAATCTTTTGCAAGTGCCTTTATCCTTCTTGGAGAAGCACATATTATTGCTGAAGTATTTTTGAAATCTAACTCTAGATCGGGTAATAAATCATTTATATAACCCACGTGGGCATGAACTTTAGTGGTTTTAGAACTAAGGGCATATAAAACCTTTACCCCCAGGGTATTACTCCATGCTATTAAATCATCCTTGTATATTAAATCCTCATAGGTCATTGAACTGCCTATAATTACAATCTTACCAAAATCCTGAGTGTTTTCAAGAGCATGTGTTATGAAGGTCCTTACTGGGGCAATCCCAACTCCACTTCCAATAATAAGAACATTTCTACCTTTAAGTTCTGCGTAGGGGAATCCTTTGCCAAAAGGCCCTCTAAGTCCAACCTTATCTCCAATTTTCATTTGATGCATTACACTGGTTACTTTACCGGCTTTTTTTATGCAAAAATCAAAAACATGTTTTTGACTTGGAGAAAAAGGAATGGATATAGCTATCTCACCAACGCCAAAGACAGTTATCTCAAAAAATTGGCCCGTTAATTTAAAATTTTCGTGAAGTGACTTATCTTCATATTGCAGGAAAAATCTTTTGATAGTTTTTGTTTCCTGAATAATATCTGTAATTATAGCTATTTGAGGAACATAAGTACTCTCGCAACCTCCGTTGGTGTGATCATGTACATTATCTTTATGAGCGTGATCTATGGATATATTTGTTTCTACTAAATTATTGCCTTCTTTTACGATATCTCTTTCACCTAATTCATTGATTACATTAACCACATTTATGGAGGCTGGACAAACGGCTGTACATCGTCCACATCCACTGCAACCCTTCTTATTAAATTTTTCTTCAATATATTTAAATTTATCAAACAATCTATATCTTACCCTGGATACATCATTTCTTGGATTATGTTCCCCAGCATTTCTAGTAAAAGAATCACTTTGACAAGAATCATAACACCTAACTCTACATCCGCTGTCACAGCTTATATTTTCCTCGACCACATTAAAACAGGTGCAGGTGGGGCATAGATTTGTGCACCCTGTACATAAA
>JANZQE010000162.1:0-4951 GCA_038040705.1 Clostridium sp.
TTTGAAATGCAGCTTCTAATGAAGTAGGATTTGAATGCCAAGTATCGTCAAGAATTAGGCAACCATTTATTCCTGCTACCAATTGATGATGGTGGGGCAAATTTTCATGATTTAGTAGCCCTTTTGCTGCTTCTCCTATATCCACACCTATCTGGTGGACAGCAGCAATAGCCCCTAAAGCATTATAAACTTGATGTTCACCATAGCCTGGGACAAATATTGGATACCTATTTTTACCAAAGGATAAAACAAAATGCATACCATTTTTACCATATTTAATATTTGATGCTCGGAAATCTGAAGCATGGTAAATTCCAAAATATATTATAGTGCCTTTGAATTTTGTTAAATCTATTTTTTGAATTATTTGGTCATCACCATTAAGAATTAGCGTTCCATTATCCTCAAGTTCAGTGACCATTTCTAGTTTTGCTTGGATGTAGGCTTCTAATGTTTTACACCTATGAAGATGAGCTATTCCTATATTCATCATAACACCAATTTTAGGTTTGAAATATCTAAATGCATATGTTAGATCTCCTGGATCACCTACTGCAGTTTCAAATACCCCCACTTCAGTAGATTCGTCTATTGAAAGAAGATATCCCAAATGCGATGTACGCCCATTAGCTGTACTTTTAGTTCCCTTAACATTAAAGCGTTGCGATAAAATACACTTAATCATGTCTTTTGTTGTTGTTTTTCCACAGGTACCAGTTACAGCCATAACAGGAATGTTAAATAGATTTCGATAGTACTCAACAAAGTCCCAGTAGGCCTGATTAATATCTTTAACTAAAATAATTGTACAATGAATTTTAGACTTTATCTCCTCACTAATGCTATCTGTAATAATTGCCATGGAAGTATGATTATGAATATAGTCAAAATTTATAAGAGATTTATTTTTAATAAATATGAGAGTATTTGGCTGGGCCTCCTCTTTGAGGTAATAAACCACTTTGTTAATTAATAAGTTATCAGCTCCTTGAATTAATTCACCTTTTATAATTTTTCTTATTTCACTTATTTGGAAAGTTTTCAAGTATTCACCTCTCTTATAACTTTACTCTTAACCCTAAAGCTTTAACCACAAGCAACCAATAAATGGTCTGTCTAAAATGGACCTTTTTATTGGAAATACAACCTGTATGTTGTGCTAAAATTGAAAATCAAATTATTAATATACTATACATATAGTATATTAATAAGCTATACATAACGTTACTACTATTAGATTACTAAATCATTCTCTGCCATGTTGCAAAAAAATAAAACTTCAGAAGGAGATTCAGACTCCTACTGAAGTTTTATTTGCAGTATTAATTTTTATAATTTGCCATGTGCCACTTGGGTGCAACCTACATAGGTTACTGTATACGGCGTGCTGTTACATATCTTTTTTGATAATAATCTCTTTGCAGGGAACGTTCTACAACACCTGTTGATGTTCCTGCATTGATAATCACATTGCCATTACCAGAATATAATCCTACCAGTGAAACCCTTTCTGAACCGGGACTTCTAGAAAAGAACACTAAATCACCTATTTGTAATTGTTCCTTAGAAACTAAACTTCCTAATTTAGCCTGTTCACTTGCATCTTTTGTTTTTAGGTCAATTTCATTTTTATTATGGATATAATACATAAATCCTGCACTGTTAAAGGTAAGTGTACTTTCATTATAAGAACTACCATAATTCACTTTTCCAACCAAATCCTCTGCCATATTCACAATTTTATTTCCTTCATCGACTGTAGGTGTAGAGCTTGATGCTACACGGCGTGCTGTTACATAATTATTTTCATAAAAATATGTTTCCATATACCGTTTTACAACACCAGTTGAAGAGCTTGCATTGATAATAACATTGTTGTTGCCAGCATAAATTCCAACTAGCCTAATTTCTCCGTTACTTGAATCATTTGAAAAGAAAACAAGATCACCTTTTTGTAATTGATCTTTAGGAACATACTGCCCTAAATTAGACTGCTGGCTTAAACTTTGAGTTCCTAAATCAATACCATTCATCTTGTAAACATAGGAATCAAATCCAGTATTATTAAAAGTTAGTGTATTTTCATTGTAAGTACCGTACTGTACTTTTCCAACTAAACTTTCTGCTGTATTAACGATTTTTTCCCCTATAGAAGGATTAACTGAAGGCATATAACTTGGAATTAGGCGACGAGCCATTTTATAATAATCACGATAGTATGCTTTACTATCTAAGTCTGAAATCACCACATTGTTTATACTATCAGCCATGTGAATGATTTTATTATCCCCTATATATATCCCGTCATGTGTAACAGGGTCTGCATCATCAGGGCTTGAATCAAAAAACACTAAATCTCCTTTTTGCAACTGATCTTTAGGTACATATTCCCCGAGGTTAGCTTGAAACTGAGTATTTCTGGTATTTATATCTATACCATTCTGTAGAAATGCATAATAAATAAAACCACTACACCCAAATTTATAAGGGGCGGTAGGTTTATACTCGTAGCGATTATATGTAGCTTGTCCTATTAGACTCATCGCAGTATTCACAATATCATCTGCCTTTTGATCAATAGCAACTTGATTTTGGTTAACCGGTGTAGTAATTGCAGCCTGTGCTGTAGTATACCAATCAGGGTTAATGGTGATGTAAGTACCTAGCATTAAAGCAATCACCAAAACAGTAAATTTTCTCATCAATAACCTCCAAATATTATTTAGACGTAATTAAATTAATTTTCAATTACATCTTTATAAAAATTGTAACATGGGGTAAACCCTTATTCAATTCATAATTATTGGTAATAAGCTTCCCTAATCTTTTTAAAATCTATAAAAAATATATATTTTATCTTTATCAAAATTATGTACCACTGCATATAATGTACTAGGTTCAGAGGGTTTGTATTCTATACCCGGGAAAGAACCTAAGGGGTGATGTTTTTGATTTTGATAGGAATGCTGCACCATCGTAAAGATCCTCGAACTGTACAAAAATCCTATGCTTATGCAGCAGTTGCAGTGGCAGAAGGAGCAGAACTCTTATATTTTTCTCCAAGATCAGTAAACTTTGATGAGAGGAAAATTAGTGGTTATATTTATAAAGATGGTATGTGGCAAAAAACTGAAAGCTCTTTTCCGGATGTAATATATAATGCAGGAAGTCCAGAAAAGTTAGCAAAAGATAGCAAGATAATAAATGCATTAAAAAAGGAAATTCCTTTTACTACAAATTCAATAGGAAATAAGATGAGGGTTCAACGAAGACTAGAGAAATATGATGAATTCACTAAGTATCTCATTCCTTCTGAATATATACACTCTACAAAAGCTTTTTTTAGTCTTTTAAGGATATACGGTAAAATTATATTTAAACCAGTAAATGGCCATAAAGGCCAGGGAGTGAATTTCATAGAAACGGTTAGCGAAGAATATCATGTATTAATTGGAGCTGAAAAGCATATTTTTAGCTTTGAGGAAATGCGGGATTTTGTTTTGGACAGAATACGAGAAGATCTGTATCTAGCTCAACCCTATATTAATTGCAAAACTAAGGATGGAATTGCCTATGACCTTAGACTTCATGTTCAAAAAAATGGAGATGGTAAGTGGGTAATTACTGCTACCTATCCGCGTTTTGGTTGCAGTGGAAGTGTTGTATCAAATATAAATAGCGGAGGTTCAACCAACTATCTTATACCTTTTTTAAAACAAGAGTTTGGTGAAGAGTATTATGATGTTAAACGTTATTTAGAAGTTTTTTCCATGCAAATTTCAGAACACATGGATAAGATTCATCAGGAAACATTTTCAGAAACTATCGACGAATTAGGAATTGATGTGGGGCTTGATGATATGCGTAAAATATGGCTTTACGAAATTAATTGGCGACCAGGATGTCCACCTGCCTTTTATTTAGAATTAGATGTAGTTATAAATACAATAAGGTATGCCATGTTTTTGGTAAAGGAAAAAGAAAATAAACAATTGTTAGAAAATCTCAAATCTGAATAGAGGTGAAACATATGCTATTAAATGGTGAAAAACCCATTATTGCAATTACAGGAAGTGCTGGCAAAACTACAGTTAAGACCCTTTTAGCTGCTATTTTAAGAGAGAACTGGGTTGTATTCGAATCTAATACCTATAATAATACAACTGAAAAAACCAAAGAACATGCAAAGAGGATTAGTTTCATACATCGAGCTGCTGTGCTTGAATACGGCATGGCATACCCAGGCGTTATTACAGAACATTGTAACATTCTGCGCCCTAATATAGGAATTATCACGGGCATTGGCCTTGCTCATATTGGTAATTTTGAAGGCAGTATCGAAAAACTTGCTGCTGCTAAATCTGAACTTTTAAAAGGTGTGCATCCTTCCGGCCTATTTTTTATTAATGCTGATGATGAAAATTCTAAACTTATTCCTATTAATACTTTTACCGGAAAGCTCTTCACTGTTGGAATTGACGTGAATTCAGATTATCGTGGAACAAACGTAGAGTATACCCTTGATGGAATGACCTTTAATGTGAATTTAGATGGAGAAGTTCATTCATTTGTTTGTCCTATGCTCGGAAAACACAATGTGTATAATTCTCTATTTGCTATAGGTGTAGCACATCAACTAGGATTTTCTCCACTTGATATGCAAAATGGACTTAAAAATGCTAAAATTCCGGAGCATAGGTTAAATATTCATAGATTGCAAAATGGAATAACTGTTATCGACGATACTGTTCATGCTCATCCACCTGCTATGAGAGCTGCATTAGATGTGCTAACCGCCATAGGAAATAGTAAGAAAATAGCTATTCTAGGGAGCATGCCTGAATTAGGTGATAAAATTGATGAATATCACAAAGAACTTGGTATGTATGTGGCAACTAAAGGTATTGACTTCCTTTATACCTATGGAAATATTTCTATAAATATAGGAATT
>JANZQE010000163.1:0-6711 GCA_038040705.1 Clostridium sp.
ACAAGAACAAGGTGTGCGTTTGAAGTAGGTGCACTAGACCAAGGAGCACATGTAACTTACCTTGGACCTACAGGAACTCAAATTGGTAAAAAGGAATCTGTAGCAGACACAGCTAGAGTTCTTGGAAGAATGTATGACGGAATAGAATATAGAGGATATGGTCAAGAAATAGTTGAAGAACTCGCAAAATATGCGGGAGTACCTGTATGGAATGGTTTAACAACAGAAGATCACCCAACACAAATCCTTGCAGACTTTTTAACTATAAAAGAACACTTTCCAAAACCATTAAATGAAATCAAATTCGTTTATGCTGGTGATGGAAGAAATAATATGGCAAATGCTCTTATGATAGGAGCTGCGAAGATGGGCATGGACTTTAGAATAGTTGCGCCAAATGCACTATTTCCTGAGGAAGCACTAGTTAATAGGTGTAGAGAGGTAGCTAAGGAGACGGGAGGACAAATTACTATTACTGATGATGTAGCTAAGGGAGTAAAGGATGCAGATGTTATATATACTGATGTTTGGGTGTCTATGGGAGAACCAGATGAAGTTTGGAAACAAAGAATCGATATATTAAAACCATATCAAGTTAATAGTGAAATGATGAATTTGACCAACAATAAAAACACTAAATTTATGCACTGTCTACCTGCATATCACGATTTGAAAACTGGGGTTGGTAGAGATGTATTTGAGAAATTTGGTATGAACGGCGTTGAAGTTACAGATGAAGTATTTGAAAGTGAGGCTTCGATAGTATTTGATGAGGCTGAAAATAGAATGCACACTATAAAAGCAGTTATGGTAGCAACACTCGGAAATTAATAAAAAACAAGAAACTTTTAGGTTTACTCTGAGAGTTTCTTGTTTTTTTATAATCTATATCTTAAAATATAAAATAAAATTTAATAACATTCTAGCATAAATACTAACCTCAAATAATATTCATTAATTCATAGTTAATAATTATTAAAGGGGGAGATATTTATGTTAAATAAGATACCAACACTTATTTATGATATTCATGGGGATAAAGTAGACGTTATGAATTATACAAAAGTTTTTTTTGTGAATAGAAATGAGGATGGTTACGTACTTCATGTGGAACAACATGACAGAGTTACATCTATAAATGAGTTTGATTTAGAAAAAAAAGCAGATAAGTATTATTGTAGTAGAAAGCTATTTAGTAAATAAAATAATTGTAGTATACTTATATATAAGTACATTATATATAAGTACAATATGTTTGAGGATACATGTCTATTTACATTATAAATAGAATTATAATAACAATAAATAGATACAGGGGGTAATAAATGCTAAGCCAGAGAGAGAAAACAATGGTTTTAGAATATTTTTCAGTAGAAAACCAACCGATAGAAATAATAAATGAATTAAATGATGGACAATCTGGGGCAGCTGTATATACTGTGGAATTTGGAGAATCTCGTAAACTAGGAGTTTTAAAAATACAAGAAGTAAATGAAAGTGGACTACATAACAAAGCATTTTTACAATCTAGGGAAAATTCTATTGAAGGATTTATACCTAAAATTATTGATGAAGTTGAAATTCAATGTAAAAATAATTTAAAGAGATTTGGAGTGCTATATGAACTGGGCGGAGATACTGTACTAGGAATTAAAACCCTTAAATACTCACTGGAAAATGAATTAGCATTAGTTAAGCAAACATCAGAGCAGGTAGCAAAATTTTTATATACTTGGAACAAACCTCATGCATCTGAAGTAAAATCACCAATTGATATTGTGAAAAGCTCTTTAGGTTATAGATTTATGGATACAAAACTTATAAAGGCTTTTGAAACATTAATGATTGATGAAGATAAAAAGTGGTTAGTTATTGATGGGGTTGATAAATTTTTCCCGAATCCTTATAAATTCTTTACTGATGAAGCAGTATGGAATGGTAACCAGATTAAATATTTGGATTCTTGTATACATGGTGATTTTCATGGAGGTAATATAATTGTTTCAGTTAAGAAACCCTCTATTATTGATTTTGGTACATATCAAGTTCATAGTAATATATTCTATGATACAAGATATTTAGAATTACATTCACTAATGGATTATTTGAAATTTGATAACAATAAACAGAGAAAATTTTGGATTAGTTTATGTGAAGAATTAACAAGAAATGTAAAGTATGTTGATATTCCTGATGGAGAGGGAGCTAGTATACTTAGAGATATAATACCAGAACTCAGACACGGTATAGACTATTTGCTCTCAGATTCTAGAAACAGACTATATGAGCCATCTTTTTATTTAGCTGGAGTCTCCGCGGGTTTAAATTTCATTCGTAAAACAAACGATGAAAATAAAAGAATGGCAGCAATGATATATACAATGTATAATCTTAGAGCTGTTTTAAAGCATGAACTTATAGGGTTATACAACCCTAGTCTTTCATCAAGCACAAGTGTTGGATGGTTTTTAGATAAAACATCAATGAGTGAATACTTAGATGAGGATGCTACATACAAAATTGATGAAAAGGCACATCATATTTCAGGTATAATAAAAAATAAATCTATAGAGCTTACAGTCGAACCCATTATAAATTTGAGCAGTGGAAAGGTTAAATCAGTAGAAATATTAGTAAGGGATTCGAGATTAGAATTTTTCCCGGATGAAATGTTTGAAAAAGCTAGGATTACCGGGGACTTAGAAAACCTTACTATGCTAGCTTGTGATAAATTAGTTAATTATCTAGATAAACTTGGGCCTTTTACTGAAGAAGGATTATTTTTCAAGATACAATCTGATACAACAAGGCATACTATAAAAAAAGTTATAAAGAAATTAAAAGGTGCAAACTTAGTTTTAGAAATTACGCAGCGTATACCAAGAAGTGCATTTTGGCGTAATTTTGCTAATGAACTAAAATTTAAAATAGCCATGGATAACTATGGAGAAGGTAATTCTAATATGGTGGAATTAATAAAGATGAAGCCGCATTTTATAAGAATTTCTCAGGAAATAGTAAGGGATGTTCATAAAGATGAAATAAAAGAATTAATGGTAGAGCATATGGTCAAAATGGCTATAAAAAGCGGTATGAAAATTATAGCCGAGGGAATAAGAACTTTAGAAGAAAAGGAAAAACTAGTGGAACTGGGCGTAGAATATGGTCAAGGTACATATTTTTCTTCGGCTATGCTTATTGATTATGCGGATTATGAAATTTGGGAACAAGGATTTTATTAAAATAAAGACATTTCTTTTATAAGAAATGTCTTTATTTTAATGATTTACAGTAAAATATATAATTCTATATTAAAAGGCATATGGCATTAGAAGAAATACCCTCGCAGCGCCCAGTGAAGCCAAGCCCTTCCTCAGTAGTAGCTTTAATATTAATTTTATCTAAAGGCAACTTAAGGGCATCTGCAATATTTTTTACCATATCGGGAATGTATGGTGCCATTTTAGGTCTTTGTGCAATTATTGTGGCGTCAATATTTTCAATTGCATAATTTTTGCTACTTACTAAAATGCCTACATGCTTAAGTAAAACAATGCTAGAAATATTTTTATATTTAGTGTCAGTATCAGGAAAATGCATCCCAATGTCACCCAGAGCTGCGGCTCCAAGAAGGGCATCCATTATAGCGTGAATGAGAACATCAGCGTCTGAATGACCGAGTAAGCCAGTCTCGTGTGGTATGGTTACTCCACCAAGTATTAAATTCTTATCCTTAACTAATTTATGAACATCGTATCCCATTCCAATTCTCAAGTCGATTACCTCTTTTCAATTTAATTTATATGGTTTTTTAATTTTATAGAAATACAGTGATATGATTATAAGCCTAATATAGCATTTCATAAGCAAGTAATCAAGAATTTTTACTATGCATAATCATTGAAATATATAACAAGTTTATAATTATATGTTAGTTAGAACATGCAATATGATATAATAGTTAGACATATTAAAAATATTATAAGATGAATGGAGGGAATCTTGTGAAAAAGAGATTTATTGGAATAATTTTTATAATTATAGGAGCGACAATAGTTATTTCTGCTTTATCAATGCGGTATGAGGCTAATAAAAAACAAAAGATTATGATCCAAGATTTTAAGGAAAGTATTCAGAAAACTGATGAGAATTTAGGTGCTAATGAAAATTTAGATGTTACCGATAAGAAGCTATCAGATAGCAAAACAGGAACCATGGGTATTATTTCTATTCCTAAAATCGATGTAAATGTAGCCCTTAGTGAAGGCATTGATACGGATGTGTTAAAATATGCAGTGGGACATTTTACTGAAACACCAATGCCTGGGGAGCAAGGGAATGCTTGTTTTGCAGGACATAGAAGCTACACATATAATCAATATTTTAACAGATTAGATGAACTTTATGTAGGAGATACAATAATAGTTACTACAAAGGATGGTGAATTCGAATATGAGGTATATGAAAGTAAAGTTGTAGAGCCAGAAGAAATATCAGTTTTAGATAATACTAAAGGCGCAGAAATCACATTAGTGACTTGCACACCTATAAGAGTAGCCACTCACAGGCTCATAGTAAAAGGCAAGATGGTGATAAAATAAGGAATAAGTTATTAACATGTTATCAACAAAACTGTGGATAATGTGCATAACTTAATGATATAATTTTACAATACTTTATTTAAAATACAAGTATTTATAATAAAACAATCAAAATAGCTGTAATTTTTATAAGTTAACATAGATATAACATGTTATGCACAACAAAACTGTGGATAATGTGGATAAGTATTAAATAGTATATGTTTATATTTGAAAAGCATACATAATTCAATACAATTGTGGACTAGCCAATATTAATGTGTATAGTTTGTGAATCTAGATGAAAGATATTGTAATAATAAATAATAAATCTCATTATTTATTATTTAAGGAATAAAACACTCATAAATCAAAATACTTACAAAGTAATATAGCATTTAGGATTTAGAGCATTTAGAATATAAAGCATAATTGTTATTATCTAAGATTAACAAGTTATCCACAATTTCTGTGTGTACAATGTGGATAACACATAAAAACTTATCATTTTGAACCATCTTCCGTCTTAATTGAATCAAGAACTAATTCATAGATACCGGTTAGTTCTTTTTTTGTTAAATATCTCCATTTTCCAAGGGGTATTTTATCTACTGATACATTCATAATTCTAAGTCTTTCAAGTTTTACAACAGCATAGCCTAAATACTCACACATTCTTCGTATTTGACGATTAAGGCCTTCAGTTAAAATTATTCTGAAAACATATTTGCTTTCTTTTTTTATGAAACACTTTTTTGTTATAGTTTGGAGCATAGGAATGCCATTTGCCATATTTTTTATAAAATCAGGGCTTATTGGTTTATCCACAGTAACTATATACTCTTTTTCGTGGTTATTACCTGAACGTAAAATTTTGTTTACAATGTCTCCATCGTTAGTTAGAAATATTAGACCTTGGGAAGGTTTATCAAGACGACCAATAGGAAAAATTCTTTTGGGAAAGTTTATAAAATCTATAATATTACCTTTAATTTTATGTTCTGTAGTACAAGTTATTCCCACAGGTTTATTAAAGGCTAAGTAAACGAATTCTTCTTTGCTTTTCAAAGGTTTACCACTTATCTCAACATAATCTGTTTCGGACACCTGAGTACCCATTTCAGGAATTTTTCCATTTACAGTGACCTTACCTCCTTGTATCATTTTATCTGCAGAGCGTCTAGAGCAAAAACCTGTTTCGCTTATAAATTTATTTAATCTTGTTTTCAAATTGTTCTCTTTGTAGGGGGAAATAACATTTTTGATTTTTTCATTATGTATGTTTTTCATTTCGCACCGTCCTTTGAAATTATAAAGTAAAAGTTATATTAATAATTCATTTTATATGGTAATATAGCCGTATAAGTATAAACATTATGTTAACAATTGGACAAGCCATTTTTTAAATTTTAGGGGGAGAATAAATTGGTAAATAAATTTTTTTCAAGCAAATTATGTTTGTTCCTGTTAGTCGTGGTCAGTTTGTTTCTATTTGTCCCAAATACAGCTCTATCAGCCGAGAATGTGATTCAAATGGAGCATGAAACAAATGTAACAACTAATAAAGAGTGGACGATTACGTTTAACAGAGCAATCAATGGGTACAAGCTTAGTGAAAGAGTTAAGGTTTATGATCCTAGAGGAATTACAGTACCTATAATAACATCTTATCACAATAATATCATAACAGTAAAACCACCAGTTTCAGGATATGTACCTGGACAAACTTATTCACTACAAATCTTTGAAACTATAACGGATTTAGATAGCAGTCCACTTAAAGCAGCTGTAACTATGAATTTTACTATTGCGGTACCAACCAAGGGGAATTTAAAAGATGCAGGTAATATGAAATATATTTATCAACAATATAGTAATACATTAAATCAAATTGTAGACATTCAAAGTGCTGTAAGGCCAGTTAATGTTGTACGTAATTACTACTTAGATCCTAGTAGTAAAGATATTTATGAATATATGAATCCTAAAAACTTTGAATATCATGAATATGCACTATATCAATTTTTAAAATTAAATTATATTGAAGGTATTACGGCACAGGATCTAGACATTATACTACAGGGAAAAGGAATATTGGCTGGACAAGGTAAAACGTTTTTAGATGCTTGCG
>JANZQE010000164.1:0-8222 GCA_038040705.1 Clostridium sp.
AGTCATTTTAACTGAGTTCATTGAAGGGCGGATTATAGGGTTGTCCACTACGTTTTCTACCTTTTCTCCAAACATATAAACATTTAATTTTAATTTTCTAAGACTTTCTACATATTGTTCTCCAGTCATCATTCCCATTAAGAACAGCTCCTTTTTATTTTAAATTCAGTTATTTTATTTATTAGTTTCATAATTATATATATCAATTTCCATGCCAACTTCTTAAATCATGCGTCTTCAGGTAGTGGCCTTTATGTTAGGGTTAGAATACACATTTACTTGGTGCAATTCTACACCATAATCGATGTATGCAATAAATGAAAAACTTTACTAACTTAATGATTGTATAATGTTTCACAATAAAACCTTTGATAATAAAATCACATATGTAAAAATGCAACACGTTGCATTTTTACAACACATTGTGATATTACAATTTTTTCAATAAATTATATGTTCTCTTTAATTCTATTTTTGATATTTTTTTCTCTCTGATTCATAAAGATTATTTCCTTTAGAGTCTATTACTACTACAGCAGGGAAATTTTTTACCGTCAGTTTCCTAACTGCTTCAGGTCCTAGTTCTTCATAAGCAATAATTTCGCATTCTGTTATAGTACTAGCAATGAGGGCTCCTGCGCCACCAGTAGCAGCGAAATATATGGCACCATTCTTTATCATTGAATCTATTACGATTTGGCTTCTAAATCCTTTTCCAATCATTCCAGTAAGACCTAGTTCTAGAAGTGGTACAGTTAAATCATCCATCCTGTAACTTGTAGTAGGTCCAGCAGACCCTATTACATTCCCTGGTTTAGTTGGAGCAGGTCCTACATAGTAGATGATGGCATCTTTTGGGTCAAAAGGTAATTTATCGCCGTTATTAATTACATCTACTAGTTTCTGATGTGCAGCATCCCTTCCTGTATACATAGTTCCAGATATTAAAACAGCATCTCCTGATTTTAAATCCTTAACTTTCTCCTGTGTTAAAGGAGTAGATATGTGTTTGATTTCCATCTTTTCCCCTCCCTATATGATTGTTACTGCATGTCTTGCCACATGACAGTTAATATTAACAGCCACAGGAAGTCCAGCAATATGTGTAGCAAAAGCTTCCACATTTACAGCAAGGGCTGTTGTATTTCCACCTAAGCCTTGAGGTCCTATGCCTAGTTCATTAATTCTTTTAAGTAAAGTTAATTCAATTTCTTTTAAATGCTCCGTTTCATTATGACTACCAATATTTCTTGTTAATGCCTTCTTTGCAAGGTACATTGCTTTATCTGATGTACCTCCAATTCCAACACCTACAACAATAGGTGGACACGGATTAGGACCTGCAAGTGAAACTGCTTCTACTACAAACTCAAGTACTCCATTTAATCCATCTGATGGTTTAAGCATTTTTAATCTACTCATATTTTCTGAGCCAAAACCTTTTGGAGCTAGTGTTACTTTCACTTTGTCACCAGGTACAATATCATAATAAATCACAGCAGGTGTATTATCTCCTGTATTTTTTCGAAGCAATGGATCTTCTACAACAGATTTTCTTAAATATCCATCCTTATATCCTCGTCTAACTCCTTCGTTAATGGCTTCTGTAATATTTCCGTTAATTAACTCAACTTCTTGACCTACTTCCATAAATACTACAGCCATACCCGTATCCTGACAAATTGGCACCTGGTCATTTTTAGCAATATTTGCATTTTCGATTAAATTGTTTATTATCTCTTTTCCTACAGGAGATGTTTCTGTCTTTAGGGATTCATCAAAGGCACATAGTACGTCTTCACCCACATAAAAATTTGTCTTTATACTCATATCCCTTAAAGCATCTTCTATTTTTTTTACATCTACTTTACGCATTAAACTACAACTCCTTCCATTGTTTTGCTTCTTTAGAACATAAAAACTTTTCCTACTATTATATTCTAGCTACTCCAGATTTCCTAGCAGCTGCTTTCACGGCTTCAGCAACGGTTGTGCCAACTCTTGGATCAAATGCAAATGGAATAACAAAATCTTCATTTAACTCTTCATCACTAACTAATGATGCCAAGGCTACTGCTGCAGCAATCTTCATCTCATCATTTATGTCGCTTGCTCTAACATCCAATGTACCTCTAAATATCCCAGGGAATGCTAATACATTGTTAATTTGGTTTGGAAAATCTGATCTACCAGTACCAATGACTCTTGCACCAGCTTCTTTAGCTAAATGTGGTAGAATTTCTGGGTTTGGATTTGCCATAGCAAATATGATGGAATCCTTTGCCATAGACCTTACCATGTCTTGGCTTACTAGATTAGCATCTGATACTCCTAAGAAAACGTCGGCCCCAACGATTACTTCCTTCAAAGTTCCCTTAACCTTATCATGATTTGTATTTTTTGCCATTAAATCTTTTTCTCCGCCTAAATTCTCTCTTCCTTCATAGATAGCACCTTTTCTATCACACATAATTACTTCAGCAACGCCCATGCTCATTAGTAATTTTGTTACAGCAACACCTGCAGCACCTGCACCATTTACTACAACCTTAATATCTTTAATATCTTTATTTACTATTTTAAGAGAGTTAAGTATACCTGCAAGAACTACAACAGCTGTTCCATGTTGATCATCGTGGAAAATTGGGATATCGCATACTTCTTTTAGTCTTCTCTCGATTTCAAAACATCTAGGACCGCTTATATCCTCCAGATTAATGCCACCAAAGCTACCTTGAAGTAACTCAACGGTCCTTACAATTTCATCAACGTTTTTAGAACGGATACATAGAGGGAAAGCATCCACATCTCCAAATGTTTTAAATAATACACACTTACCTTCCATTACCGGCATCCCTGCCTCTGGTCCAATATCACCTAGGCCTAAAACAGCAGTACCATCTGTTACAACGGCTACAAGATTCCATCTTCTTGTAAGTTCATATGATAAATTTATGTCTTTTTGAATTGCAAGACAAGGTTCTGCAACCCCTGGTGTATATGCTATAGAAAGATCTTTACCATCTTTTTCAGGTTCTGTGGAAACTACCTCTATTTTGCCTCTCCATTCTCTATGAGCTTGCATTGCTTGTTCTTTAATATCCATATTTATCATTCCCCTTTTTTATTTATTTTTATTATGTAAGTAACATATTAATATTATTACTTATATAACATTATACAATTTTCTGAAGAATTTAACATCTTAATTATATATATTATTATGCACACCATTAACTTTAAATCTGATATAAGTTAATGGTATGAATATTAAACCTATTATAGTGTTATTTATCATTTTCTCTTCCATGAGTATAATGTGGTAGTAGCATAGGTGAAATTTGTTCTGTAATTACTCCATTTTCTTCGAGTTCTTTATGGTATGTTTTAACATGGTCAAGGTTCAATTCTTTCACTTTAACATCTTTACTCTTTTCACCAGCATGAGCTCCAGACCTACGTCCGAAAACAATAATATCTAATAGTGAATTACCCATGAGTCTGTTTCTACCGTGAATTCCACCTGAAGCTTCTCCTGCAACGTAGAGGTTTTCCACTTTTGTTTGACCGTTTTCATTTATTAGAAGTCCTCCGTTTTGGTAATGAAGAGTTGGATATACGATAATTGGGTCTACTCTCATATCAATACCAAATTTTTGATACATTCTAAGCATTGCAGGAAGTCTCTTCTCAAGAGTTCCTTCTCCATTGATAATATCAATTAGAGGAGTATCAAGCCATACACCCTTTTCACCAGCAGCTGTGTCAATACCATTATTTCTTATATGACATTCTCTAATTAATGCAGATGTTTCAACATCTCTCGTTTCAAGGTGATAAGTAAATTGCTCACCATGAATGTTTAAAGGTGTTGCTCCTAAACTACGAACTTTTTCTGTAACAAGTGCCCCAAATATTTGGGATGGGAATGCTGCACCTGTAGGATGGTACTGCACAGCATCCGCGAATGCAAGTTCTGCTCCAGCTCTGTATCCAATTACTAGCCCATCTGCTGTAGCACCGTAATGATTTGATGTTGGAAAACCCTGATAATGAAGTCTTCCAGCACCACCTGTAGCAATAATAACGGTTTTAGCCCTTGCAATTAAATACTCCTGCGTTTCAAGATTAAATAATACTGCTCCAGCAGCTTTACCATCCTTATCCATGATTATCTCTACTGCTGGTGAGAATTCAACCACCTCAATTCCTTTGTTTAGTACCTCATCCCTAAGCACACGCATAATCTCAGCGCCTGAATAATCGGCTGCAGCGTGCATTCTCTTTCTAGCGGTTCCACCTCCGTGAGTAGTAACCATTGTTCCATCTTCCTCTTTATCAAACATTACTCCAAGTTCATTTAGCCATTTGATTGATCCCGGAGCATCCATTACTAGAGCATTAACAAGTTCTGGTGTATTGGTAAAGTGTCCCCCGCCCATTACATCAAGGTAATGTTTTTCCGGAGAATCGTCTGGCTTATCTGCAGCCTGGATTCCACCTTCAGCCATCATAGTATTTGCATCTCCAAAACGTAATTTCGTAGTAATTAATACATTAGCACCTTTTTTGTGAGCCTCTAGATCTGCTGAAGCTCCAGATCCTCCTCCACCTATTATTAATACATCAACGTCATAGTCCGGTTTTGTTAAATCTATATCTAAATTTTGAAGTCTACTTTTACTTTCAAGAAGCTGTGCAAGTTCTAGTGGAGCTTTTGATCCTTTATTGGGTCCTACTCTTAAGTTTTTAAATTGATCATCTTTATAATCAGGATAATTCTGTTCTAATATATCTACCTTTTCCTTGGCACTCATCCTTGGAAACTGAACTCCCAGTCTTTCAGGACGGGTAGCTTCGACTTTCTTTATTAGCTCCCTCATTTCTGCTGTATACATTTAAATACCTCCCTGATATTGCTATATTTTTCTGTGATTTTAGGGTAATCTTTACTTTGTAATATCCCTTGTATTATACATTTCTTTTAATTCATCAATGCTTTTAATCATTAATTCCTTCATTGAATCATTATACATGCCTTCCTCAATTTCTTTTACCCTTTGCGTTAAATCTAAAGTTTCATGAGCAATGTATTTACCTGTAAGCCTACGTGCAAGGACACCTACTTGGTAATGAGTTATGTTAGCAGGACATCTTGAAGCGCAGATTCCACACATAACACAGTCAAAGGATTCGTGAGCACATTTCTCAATATCTCCTCTTTGTGCATATGCAATATATTGCATAACATTAAGGTCTTGTGGGCACCCTTTTGTACAGGAATTACATCCAATGCAACTATATATCTCAGGATAAAGTTTCATCATTGTATCAGCAGTTGGTTCTAATTCATTCATATCATATAATTTTTTATCTCCAGGGAAGAATGGTAATTGTGTTAGATACATACCCTCTTCAACCTTGGTTTGACATGCTAAGCATACCTTTAATTCTTTCTTACCTTTAATTCTATATATCGTAGCACAGGCACCGCAAAAGCCACCCCTACATCCACATCCTCTAACTAATTGGTACCCTGCATACTCCATGGAATCCATGATTGTAAGACTTGAAGGTACAGTGTATTTTTTATTTAATATAAATATATCTACCATTTCTTTGCTTAACATTTTATATGCCTCCTTTATCCCTGATTTCTAATTGTTAACCTATTCTAGTGTTTACACTAATATTCATCGGGAAGCTCATCTATTTCATCGCATCTAAATACTGGACCATCTTTACACACATATTTATCTCCTATGTTGCAACGTCCACATTTACCTACTCCACATTTCATTCTGAGTTCTAATGTTGTATATACCTGTTCCTTCTTAAATCCTATTTCCATAAGTGTTTGAAGAGTATATTTAATCATAATAGGTGGACCACATAACAATGCTACTTTATTTGTACTAAATCCAATTTCTTTAACATAAGAGGGAACAAATCCTACATGTCCTTCCCATCCATCTGCTTCTCTATCAACCGTTAAATGAACGTCTGTATTTGGCTTTGATGGCCAGTTTTCAAAGATGTCTTCTTGAAAGACAAGATCTCCTGGTGATCTTGATCCATATAGAATATCTACTTTTCCATAATTCTCTCTATTATCCATTACATAATTTATTACAGAGCGAATAGGTGCTAGACCTATTCCTCCACCTATGAAAAGAAGATCTTTTCCTTTTAGTTCATCCTCTACTGGAAAGTTATTTCCATAAGGTCCTCTGATACCTATTTCACACCCTACCTCAAGACTATGTAGATATTCGGTCACCGCTCCACATCTTTTAACACTAAACTCCATATAATCTTTCTGCGTTGGAGAAGACGTTATTGAGAAAATAGCTTCTCCTAGTGGAGGTACTGAAATCATCGCACATTGACCTGGCATATGTTCAAATGCTTTTCCACCACCTGGTTTTGTAACTCTAAAAGTAGTTACATCCTCTGTATCTTCCCTCATGTGATCTATCACTACGATTTCAGGCATTAGTGGATTTACATGTTCATTACAACTACAACCCATTATTCTTCACCACCCAATTTTTTAATTACTTTAACAATATCCAAGTGAACGGGACATTTGTCGACGCATCTTCCACATCCAACGCAAGCATATTCTCCCGCGTGGTTATTAGGGTAATACACAAGTTTATGCATAAACCGCTGTCTGAATCTTTCCTTTTGGGTCTTTCTAATGTTTCCATGAGCCATCAGTGTAAAATCTGAGAACATACAAGAATCCCAACAACGGAACCTTTCTCCAGATTCATTTCCCCTAAAGTCCGCTATATCATAACAGTGACAGGTAGGGCAGACGTAAGTACATGACCCACAACCTAAACATCGTTCACTAAATTCCGACCAAATTTCAGATTTAAATAATTCATTAAGGTCTCCTGTTATTTTTTTAGGGTCTATATTGGATAATGGATGATCTTTCATTTTCTTAGCTGTAGCCTCTTGTAATGAAACTAGTTCGTTCCTATCTTGGTCTGTTACTTCTTCTAAAATGTCTTTTATTTTGTCTGTTAAATTTTCACCCTTTTGGGTTTGTGGTTGCCAAAGCACACTATCTCCTATATCCCACGCTGCAACATCTACATCACGAGGCGCTGTTTCTGGTTTTATTCCAAATGATGGGCAAAAGCAGGTTTCCTCTGGGTTAAAGCAGGCCATAGTAACAATTGTTCCTTTCTCCCGCCTTTCCTCATATAATCTATCTACAGGTTCTTCAAGGAATACATTGTCCAGTAGGTGAAAGCTTTTTGCATCACAATGTCTTACCCCAAATACTACGTAGTCCTCTTTCTTTCCTCCCACATCTTTTAGTTCCAGTTTCTTACCATCCCTTTTATACTTTAAGTAAGTTTCGCTTTGCGGGAAAATAAATTTCTTAGGTGAAATACTGGTTTTCAGTTTTTCAACATTATATATGTCACCTTCTTGCCAAAGGTCGAAGTTTACTTTTCCACCTTTTTCAATTGGTAAAAACAGTTCATAGGATTTATCAATGGTGCTAAAAAGCTGTGAAAACTTACTTTTCAATATTTTCTTCATCATTTTTTTTCACCTCCGCGCTCTATAAAGGAATCTTTATCATCCAATTTATAAGTACCAATAGGGGCTTCTTTAGATGTATCTACTCCTGCATCATATTCACCGTAAAGTTCATTTATATCTTTTATAATTTTACTGTTTAATTTGTGAAGAGGTATACCCGCTGGACATACTCTGCTGCATTCTCCGCATTCAACGCATCGACCTGAAACATGATAAGCTCTAATAATATGATAAAACTGCTCTTCGCTAGCTACATTTGCTTTACCAGATACATCTGCTTTATCGTTGTCGAAAATACATTTTACGCAACTACATGCAGGACATATATTACGACAAGCGTTACAGCGTATACATTTTGAAAATTGATCATCCCAGTAATCAGATCGCTCCTGAGTGGATAGTGCTTCAAGGTCTTCCACATCTTTAAACCTATCTACTGTATCTATTTCTTTATCTATAAAGTCCGACATTAACTGATCATATACTACAGGACTTGGGTATCTACATTTAATGCATTTATCATATTCAAACCCTTGCGCCGAAACTTTATTTTCTTCTTCATTTTTCACTAATATAAGGTCATTCCCAGATCTTTTTACACTTAAAAGACCTTTGTGTAGACCTTGTTTCTTTACTTTCTCCGGGTCAATCAT
>JANZQE010000165.1:0-2966 GCA_038040705.1 Clostridium sp.
TTTTATCATAAAACTCTATTATTTTTTCCAATGGCTTATGCATAATAGAATCATTAATATCTAGATTTTTATTTAAAAATTCAATTAAACCGCCATTAAGATTCATTGAGTAGGTATTGGTATTTCGAGATCTCTCTTTATCTGCTTTATATATTAAGTCAAAATTATTTACTATAGATTTGAACCATATTTCAGTTTTGGCTTCTAAAGTGTTATAACTATCATTCCAGTCTCTACTTAGCAAGTTAATCAGAGACGATTTAGCTAAACTCGTATCAATATCTTTAATAGACGAGATAACATCTAAAAACCCACTTAAATATTCATCTCTATTATCAGTAGGCAATAATTTGTATAAAAAGTTCAGTATTAAAGGATTGATACCTCTATCAGTATTTAAAACCTCTACAAACATATAGTCAAGTTTCCAAAAATAGGGCTCTTCAATTAGTTGGTCTATAAGGTACTCTACAGCTAAAAGATAATCGATGTTTAATAGTTCTTTAAACCAAGCTATGACTAGCCACCTAATACCCTTCCCATCCTCTGTATGTTTCATTACTGCATCGTTTAAGTATTTTAGTTTTTTGGCATACTTTAAAGCTACGTTTGGGTCAATTCTGTTAATAGCAGTGAGGGGATCGATTAACTCTGATAGAGTAGTATCTTTTCGAGAGGTATACTTAGTTGTATACTCGGTAGCTTTCTTTAATTCTTCTTTAGCTTTTTCTAATTTCTCTGACTTAGCATAGTAGATTGATTTTTTAAAATGGTTCTCGACATATTCATAATATTCTGAATCCGCTGACTCGCCAAATTTATCATAGGCTTCGATGATAAAAGGCATGTTGTCTGCGTTAATAAAATTTCTTTCTACTATAGACAGTGCTGGAAACGGGAGTTTTACTATATTCTCAATAACATCTTTCCAGTAACTTTTCGTCTCTATATGTTTTAAGGATTGTCTAATAGTTCGGTCTAGTAACTCGCTAATATAATGATCCAAGTGTAAAGCCCTAGGACTGCCTTTAAAACGATCTACATCACTTGCTAAGAAGTTAAGGTTAGCAACGATTTTTTGTTCTTGCTCATCCTCTTCTACTGTATATTCAATAATGAAAATATTTATAAAGTATTTTAACCAATTATAAAAGAAGTTAAGCGGAGGAATAGTGCTTTCAAAATCTACTAGCGCTTTTATATCGTGCTGAGCATATTGGCTGACATTGAAATAAAATTCATTTAAGTCGCTGCTGTCAATATGGTCATTAATGAAATCTATACTTAGAGGCTGATTATCAAAAGGCTGGATATTAGCGGTATTTTTTAAATTAAGTCTTTGTGGAAGATTACGTACTTCTAACAAAAGATTAATTCTTCTAGCAACTCGCTCATCTTCGTCGTTGGTAATAGACTGGTAAAGCTCTAGAACGGTATCTATTTGCCTAATTTCTACTAAAGCGATTACAACTACATCTAAGAATTCTTTATGTTCGTCTTTTGCTATAGCGAGGAAGAATTTTCTAAGCCTATCACTATTTCCAATTAGACTGTAAGTACAATATTTAATGTGTTCTAGTTCTATTTCGTCGTCAAACAGACTGTTTACTTCATCCCATCTTGGTAAATAACCATTTTTCTGTAAAATAATAAAAGCCTTAGCTGTCACTTCATCATTAAAGTTTTTCTCACCATTAAAAAATAGCAGTGAGTTAGCTATTTCTGTACCATAAATCAAGCAAATAGCTTCAAAATAAAGCTCAAAATTCTCTAAAAACTGGCTGTGATGCTCTTCAGTATTAGTTGTGGAGATCGTCCGATTCAATTCACTTAAATAAATAAAAAGTGACCAGTCTTGCAAAGCCTCCGCTACTCTCAAAAAATTTTTGAAATTGTTTTTTATCATCCTTTCTGGATGACCGTGATAAAGGCTATCAACCAGAAAGTCATTATTTGCGTATTTTAATACATCTTTGTGCCTACCAGACCTTATGTAATACTTTAATAAGTACCGATAAGATTTCGCATTATTATAAAAGCCTTTTTCTTCAAGCCATTGAATTATACTTCTATAAATGTTGTTTGGACCCTCAGGAGGCATTTTTTCAAGGGTAAACCTTCGGAAACTGTCATGATATAGAGTAATTCCACCTCTAGCTGCATTTTCAGAAAGGATAGGAGAGAGTATTTTCAATTCACTATCAAAATAGTGACTAACAGGACTTATCTCTTTTAACTCAGTTCTAGTAACTGAGAATTCTAAACAGGCTAAAATTTCAGAGGTTGTATTTCGAATGATCTGGTCAGATAAGTATTTATAATAGCTTTTTAAATTAAAGTCGTAGGGTGGTAGGTCTTCTATATAGTCTATTGAAATACTGGGTTGGTTAGTAATAGATTTAAGAATATAAGTTAAATAAAGTGGGTTTCCTTGGCTCTTTTGAGTGAGCAGTATCGATAAATACTGTTCTTCTAGTTTAATATCATCGACACTAAACCTTTCCATTAGTAGCTTGGTATCGTCTTCATCCCAACGAGGTAGGTCTATCCTTGTAAAGTTGTAATCCTCTATTAAAGTTTGAACTTCATTTACAGGCTGAGAACCTAAGATTATTGAAACGTTAGAAGGTAATACAATTTGAGATATATAGTTAATAATTCTAGTTTTGTCTTGTGAAAGTGAGGTTGAGTTACTCAATACTCTTTCAACATGGTCTAATCCATCTATGATAATAACCAATGGTATATTTATTTTTCCTAATAGCAGGTTTAACTCATCAAGATCAGCCGTTAGCAAACTTGTCTTTTCCATTATTAATTCGGGAAAATAACCTACTATACTACTAATTAGATTTCCGAAAAATACGTTTGATGTGATTCTATCTTCGTATAAATCATCTTCTGTGCTAGTAAAACAGTAATGACGAATGACCTGACTGTCCTTGGCTTCTAGGTATGTAATAAAG
>JANZQE010000166.1:0-4915 GCA_038040705.1 Clostridium sp.
GGGTTGGCTCATTTATTCCTTGAATTTTAAGTATATTCAGAATATCATCGTTGATTCCTAATTTTTTAAACTTTATCATTATCATTTACCTTTCTATCTAAAACATATTTTTGTCAGTTTATTATACCATTAGTGCTACCCAAGTGGCAAGTGGCACTAAAAAAAAGAAAACAGCCAATCCACAAGGATTGGCTGTTTTCTAAGGTTGTCTACTTTTGCAAGTACACAGTATAATTTATTTCATTAATTCTTGAACTCCAGTTACTTCACTTGTTTCATCCATTGTAAATGTAGATTTAGCTTCTTCTGTAGCAAAATAAACATTTCCCTCTACTTTAGCATCTTTTAACTTAAAGTCATTTGCTGAAACATAAAGGTCTCCTATGAAAGTTCCATGTTCTATACTTCCCATAACACTTTTAAAAGTTAATTTTGGTGCAGTCAAAGTGTATCTATTTGTTACGTTACGATCTTCATCTTGTGTGTATAGACCTATCTTACGTTGCATAAGTTCTATAGTTGCATCTTTTTCATCTGTTTTACCATTTTTAAAATCTCCATCAACTACAAGCTCTTTGTCAAAAGTTAAATCCTTTAGTGTTGCAATGATCCAAGTACCTTCAGCGCTTATAGCACTTTCAAAAGCTGCTTCAGTATCTACAAGTGATGCTGTTGTTACTACATCAGCCACTGCTGGTTCTGTTTCTGTTTCTGCTGGTGTTGCTTCTTCAGTTTTTGCTGGTTCTGTTACTTCTGGTTCATTATTAGCAGCACATCCTACTAATAGTGTAGCACCTACAGCTAGTGATAATAATATTGCTTTAATTTTCATTTGAATACCCCCAGTATTTTTTTTTGTTAAAATCTTCATTTGAACAAGTTCAGTATACCATATGTGATAAAAAAATAACAAGTTAAAAACTAATATATATGGCTTATTCTGCAATTACAATATGAACAAAACCAAATTGAATTCCAACCCATGATGTAATTGGAAACGATTGTAAATCAATATATTATTGTTGCTTTTTCTAGGTTAAATCTGTATACTATTATTTAACCAATACATATATATTGAATTTATTGTAAATTTAAAATATTCATATAATTCATAACATTGTAGATCCCTCAAATACTTTACAACAATTTAATATTTTAATTGAATTTCTGTATTTATTATTAAGTGTTAAAATTTAGAAATACTTTTCTAAATATTAATATATATTTCATGATAGTCTTTCATTAGACTATAAAAATAAAGGGGGAATTATAAATGTCTTCAAAAGTAAAAAAGCCTAGAGAGGCAAAATTATGGGAAGCTTTAGTACCAGTTATTGGTATGATAGCACTTCTAATGTATACTGTATTACCTTATTTTGAAGTTGAACAGTCCGTTCATATTCCAATAGTTTTCGGAACATTTTTAGCTGCAATAATAGCTATAACTAGACTGGGATACTCTTGGAAAGATATTGAAGATGGAATTATAAGCAGTATTTCAGGAACTATGCAGGCAATACTCATTCTAGCAATTATAGGTATGATTATAGGTACCTGGATTCTTGGTGGAATTGTTCCTACACTTATTTATTATGGATTGCAGATATTATCCCCATCAATTTTCTTAGTTGCAACATGTTTGCTTTGTGCTGTTGTTTCAATATCAACAGGTAGCTCATGGACTACAGCAGGAACTATAGGTATAGCACTAAGGGGTGTTGCTGCAGGTCTTGGAATACCAGCACCAATGGCAGCAGGTGCAATAATCTCTGGTGCATATTTTGGTGACAAAATGTCTCCACTATCGGATACTACAAATCTAGCACCTGCTATGTCTGGTGCAAATTTATTTGATCATATTAAACATATGGTATATACGACAGGAACAAGTTTAGCGATTGCTCTAATTGGTTATGCTATACTTGGATTTAAATTTGCAGGAAAAACACTTGATTCATCTAAAATAGATGCAATCACAGATCTAATGAGCCAAACCTTTACAATAAACCCACTTTTACTATTAGTACCGGTTGTTGTTATAGTTTTGGTTGCGAAAAAAGTACCCGCTATTCCAGGTTTATTTATAGGTGTATTACTTGGTGGTATTGCGGCTATTGCTACTCAAGGCGCTAGCTTTGCTGATGTAATGCTTGCAATGCAAGATGGTGTTGTATCTGAAACTGGCAATGTGCTTTTAGACGATCTTCTAACTAGAGGTGGCTTTCAAAGCATGATGTGGACAATTTCTCTAATACTAGCAGCACTTTCTTTTGGTGGTGTACTTGAGAAAACTGGAATGCTTGAAACTCTTGCAAGTAGAGTACTTAAATATGCAAAGAGTACAGGTTCACTTGTAACAGCTACAGTTTTCACATCAATATTTGCAAATATACTAGCTGGTGATCAATATCTCTCAATCGTGCTCCCTGGTAAAATGTACAAGGATGAGTATCACAAAAGAGGCCTTGCCCCTAGGAATCTATCAAGATGTCTTGAAGATGCTGGTACAATAACTTCTCCACTTGTTCCATGGAATACATGTGGAGCATTTATGAGTACCTCCCTTGGAATTGCAACGGTTGCGTATCTTCCTTACTGCTTTTTAAATCTTGTTAATCCATTTGTATCTATTTTCTTTGGATTTACAGGAATTACAATGATGAAACTTGAGGATGATCCATCAGCTCCAGAATATACAGGTTCAAAAAAATAATATATATAAGAAAATCCTTGTTGAAATTTCAACAAGGATTTTCTTATATAATTTTTTTGTGCCTTTCATTCACTGTTGCAAGTATTTTCTCCCTTAATGCATCACCATTCTCAACAAAAGAAATTAGAACCTTCGATGCCATATTGAAATTTATATTTAAATCTGTATTTCCCTCATCATCAGAGATTATTTTTACAATTTCGTTAAAGGATTTTCTAGATTTTATACCGCTTACCCCATCCCTTTTGATGTTTTTCTTTCTTGTAAATGCATATAGTAATGTAGTGTCATCGTCAATTCCATGCAATGCACAAAATGCGATATTATCAAATTTTATAGTTTGAATGCCAAAGGGTTTGTATATTTTAATTTTTTGATCATCCACGGTTATTGAAAGTATTAGTCCTTTATACACATTAAAAGCAGAGAAAATAAAAATTATTAACAAAATTATTTTAAGTGCTAAATTAGAAATATACAGATAACTCACAATGGCCAATAATGCAGATATGGTAAAGATACTACCAAGTTTTATTATAGAATCACGTTTCCCAGCAAATTTTTCCATGTATTCTCCTTCGTTTAAAATTAGTTTGTATTGATATCCATATTAGTTACCCCAAAGCTACATCCAATATCATCATAATCACAAACCCTAGCATAGCTCCGATAGTCGAAATATCGGTGTTTGAATCCTGTTGTGATTCAGGTATTAATTCCTCTACAACTACAAAAATCATGGCTCCTGCTGCAAAAGATAGTGCATATGGAAGAATAGGTTTCATAGCTATTACAGCAAACGCTCCTAAAACTCCTGCTATAGGTTCTACTATGCCAGATGCTTGACCATAAATAAAGCTTTTAAAGCGAGAAAAACCCTCTCGCCTTAGTGGTATAGAAACCGCGGCCCCTTCCGGAAAGTTTTGAATACCAATCCCAATTGCCAGTGCAACAGCTCCCGCAAGCGATGCTGAAGGTAATCCTGCCGCTACTGCTCCAAAAGCAACTCCAACTGCAAGTCCTTCTGGTATGTTGTGTAAGGTTATGGCTGATACTAAAAGAACACTCCTTTGCCAACTGGTTTTAATACCTTCCGATTGTTCTATCGGTTTATTAAGATGCAAATGTGGTAAAATTTTATCCACTGAAAAAAGAAATGCTCCACCAGCTAAAAACCCTACCGCAGCTGGTACCCACGGTGGTGTATTGGTTTGCTCAGCCATCTCTATAGCAGGTGCCAAAAGTGACCAAAAACTAGCCGCAATCATAACTCCTGCTGCAAAGCCAAGCATAGCATTTAGCACCCTCCTATTTATATCTTTAAAGAAAAATACTACAGCCGCTCCTAAAGCAGTTACACCCCATGTAAATAATGTTGCAATAAGTGCTTGAGCTACGGGATTAAAACCGCTAAGCCAATTTATTATCATAAAAATCCTCCATTCTAAAATCTTATGTCTTGTAATATTTTTTAGCAAATGCATATATTTACATAGTACTACAAGCTTTCATAGTTGTAAATACTTATTATCAAGTAATATTTTTTATCGTTCTATGCTTTTAAAGTAATCTAATATTATCTCTTTATCCTCACTAGAAAATTCATACATATCCACTTTACTTTTAGTAATCCATTTAACGGATTGTATGTCTTTATGGGGAGTTAAATACTCTTTTACCTTGCCAGTATAGACTGTTAAATTAGCTCCTCCCTCACCACCAGAAACATATTCTTTAAATGTAGTTATATCAAATATGTTACATTTTAAATCCTTATCTATTGCTTTACTAATGCTTTTCTCCGCAGTCCCCTTCCCTTTTATATCACTACTAAAAATACTCCACACTTTTTGTAAATTTTTTTTGCTTTTACCCCTGTTTGCAATCAGTACCGCATTAAAATCATCACAAACTAATATTGAGCATTTTACAATTTTGTCCATTTCGATTCCCCCTTAAAATAGTTTTATCCTTTTCTGATTTTTCTGTAAACTTGCCTAAAGGTATTATAAAACACATGGGAATAAATATCAACCCAAAAATAAATCCTATTTAATATGAATAGGGTTTATTTTTGTGTCAATAATTATAATGTATATGTTTGTAATGAGAGGAGTATGTTAATGGAGATTAGTGTTAGATTAAACAATGATGAAATTTTAGTTAAAGAGTATATAGAAAAAGGTAAGGGACTTTTTAATG
>JANZQE010000167.1:0-4816 GCA_038040705.1 Clostridium sp.
TTTTTCGTATTAGTGCTTATAGGTGGAATAACTAAAGAGGATTTAGAAGTATTTCCTGGTAAGATTACGAAACTCATACCCAAGTCTATTATAAAAAGAATTAGGTGAAAAATTAAATATGATTAGGAAAAGAAACAAGTCTAAGGCTTTTTGGAGCATTAGACTTGTTTACTATTTTTTGAAAGAATAAAAGAAAATAATATTAGGGAGAACCCAGTAACAATAATTACTATATTTTTAGTGATAAACATAGAATTTGGTATAGTATTATTTAAAATTTCAAGTATGAAGTACAAGAATATACTAAGACAAATATTGATTATAATTTCTGTCATTGAAAACTGTAGATAGCAGCTTTTTTTGATTGCTATAATATTTAATATAAAGGTTAATATGGAGGTCATAAGGAGAGCTATGCCATAGCCTAAAATATTTACACTTGGAATACCTAATAATACATATAACAAAATAAGCTGAAAAACGGAGGTTATAATTGAATTTATTAAAATAGTTTTTTGTTTTCCAAGCCCATTTAAAATTCCGAAAGTTGAACCAGCCATGTACATGAATGGTGCGCTTAAGGAGGCGAGACGTATATATATACCTAAATCATATCTGTCGAAAAAAAGTTTTCCAAGAGATCCTCCGATACTTAAACATATTATTAGGGTCGATACTCCTAGCAAAAATGAAATTTTTATAACCTCTACCACCCTGTCCTCTAAAGCATGATAATCATTTTTACTAATGCTTTTAGAAATATCTGGAGTTAATATGGTTGCCATAGACATTACAACAATAAAAGGAAAAAACACAATGCTCATAGCCATGCCTGCAAATTTACCGATCAAAGCTAGGACCTCCGTATATTCAAGGCCGGCGTAAACTAGTCGCCTTGGAACAATTAACGTGGATAGTGCAGAAATTGCAGTGGTTAGAAACCCATTAAGGGATAAAGGCAGAGAAACAATAAGAACATTAAATAGGAGCTGAGCTCTACCTTCAGCCTTTTTAGTGTACTCCTTAAATTTATTTTTGCTCTTTTTATAGAAGTAATATAACAGAATAAAGCTTATAAATTCCCCAATGGATAACGCAATGTAAGTAGCGGTTACAGTAGATGTCACATTTCTCAGTGTAAAGAAATTTATTATTCCAACTAATATCACCATTCTTACGGTTTTTTCAACTATATCTATTATTGCAGGTACTTTAACATTTGAAATACCATAGAAATAACCTTTGTATATAGAGGAAAGTGCAACAAAGATTAAAGCTGGGCAAATAACTAAAAGAGAATATAATGTTCTTTGGTCTTTTATTATGTATGTGCTGATAAAGGGTGAAAAAAAGAATACTGATACTGCTATTAATATAGCCCAAATAAAATCAAAAATAATGGCAGTATGTATAGTTTTGTTTAAATTACCATAATCGTTTATTCCAAAATAAGATGAAGCTTCTTTTGAAATAGCTGTTACCATTCCACCACAAATAAGGCAAATAAATAAATCGTAGATGGGCATTACAAGGCTATACAGGCCCATACCTTGTGCTCCTAGTTTTTTTGAAAGTAGAATTGCAAACATAAATCTAAGTATACCGCCAACTAAATTTGAAACCGTGAGTATTATTGAATCTCTATAGAAACTATCTTTTATCATGGATGGATCCTCCTTGATCTTGACCCTTTAACATAACAGTTATTATAATTATTTGTATGTGTAGCAATTCGATTATATTCTACAAGGCACATAAAACTTTTATCCTTTTTCAAATGAGGGTTGGAATGGTTTGACATTAATCTAATAAAACTATATAATACCAAGTGTAGTAGCAATATTAAATGAAAAATTAAATTTGATTCAAAAATAAACAACATGTAAAGCTTTTTATGTCATGTATAAAACAAATAAATACATAGTTTTACATTATGTAAAAATTTAGGGGGACTAAATTGAGCGAACAAATTACGCAGCAGTATGTGAAATCTTCTTTTTTAAAAAAACAATTCTTTAATTTTAGAGTTAACGGGGCAATTAGAAATTGTAATAAAATTCGTGAATATTTGCTGAAAAGGAACTATTTAAGTAAGAATGATAGTAAATTAAACTTGATAATTTCTGATGGAGTTAGTAGTGAAGTGGAGAATAGTTATTTGCTATATAAAGGATACGATAAGGATGGAAGTTTAAAGCCGATAAGAAAATTTTCTTCTGTGAATAGTGAAATAATAGAATATAAAAATTCTATTATGGGCTCAATTATTATTATAGATTTATATGAAAAAAGTATATACTTACATAGCTATGTTAATGATAATCAATTTATCACGGGTTATTTAATTAAAGAAGAAATAAAATTCTCCATTAAAACACTAATTTTCAGTAATGAAAAAGTTAAAGTTAACGTTAAGAATATAAATAAATTTGATACTATCAGTATAGTTGGTGATTTTGTAAATAAATATATTATGTAAAAAAAGCTCTCCTAAGGGGAGCTTTTGTGTTAAAATTCTCTTATTGATGATTGTTGTATACGAAAAAAAACATGGGGGTATAAGAGAAATATGAAATGTTTGATTTGTGGCATGGATATAAATGTAAATAACTACGATATAAATAGTAAAGGATTACTTGAGGAGAATGAAAGTGGAGCTATAAAATATTGTCCGTTTTGTGGTGTAACTGCTAAGTATATAAAAGTTGAAAGCGAAGAAATATTTGAGGTCCCTTCTGAGTGTTTAGAAAATAGCACTTTAGTAATACTTGATCATGCTATGAAACTTGAAATATTTAATTCGGATTTTTATAAATCAGCAGCAGTACTTGCTCATAGTGGACAGGTTAAAGAAACTTTTGAAGCACTTTCAAAGATTGAGCGGATGCATGCTATAGTGCATATGAAACTAGGTGGATTCAAAGAATTACCTAAACTTGTAAATATAGATTACAATAAACACAAGACCGATAAAAGCTTAATGAACCTGGCAGAGGATAGAGAAATTCATGCCAAAAAGTTTTATGAAAAAAACACGAAAAAAATAATTGATACTATAGTAAAAAACGTATTTATAGCGCTATCTGAGGTTGAAAAGGATCATATAAAAATTGTTAAAAGTAATTAACCACATTTATTAATACATATACTCTAATCTATGTAAATATATATAGATTAGAGTATTTATAATTTAGGGGGGAAGTATGAAAAAGACCATTGGATTTATAGTTATTTTAGCCGCAATGGCTTTTGCACTATTTTCAATGAAAAGTTTTTTAAAAGAATATAAAGTTACAGTTAAAGGTGAAGGAATAAAGACACAAATACTTTTTAAAGGGTTAAGTGAGGCAGTAGATTTTACGATGGACAACGAGGGTAACTATTATATAGCTTTTGAAGATAGCATACAGTACATTGATAAAAATGGTAAGGCCTACACTGTATTTGAAAACAAGAGGCTGAGTATAACAAGTTTAGATTATAACAAGGGGGTGTTGTATTATGCAGCAGGGACGGGGGTCCATTCATATAATTTAATATCTAAGGAAGATAAAGAAATAATTAAGGATATACCTAATTATGGAGATTATAATAAGAGTTTGGTAAAAATTTATGGAGAATATCTATTTGTTACAATAGGTGCTGCAACAAATTCTGGTGTAGTAGGGCCTGATAACCTGTGGCTAAATTATTATCCTAAGTACCATGACATTTCGCCGAAGAGTATAACAGTTAAAGGAATTAATTTTACTGTGGAAAAAACAGGGGCATTTGTTCCATATAAAACTATGAATACAAAAGGACAAATTATAACAGAACATGTGATTGGAAATTCGTCAATAATAATTTACAATTTAAAAACTGGAGCAAAGGGAAATTTTGCTTGGGGTATACGGAATATGAAGGGCATAGATTTTAACAATGCTGGCAAAGTAGTAGTTACTGTGGGAGGCATTGAGGATAGAGGGCTCAGACCTGTAAAGGGTGATAGTGATTATATATTTCAGATTAAAAAAAATGCATGGTATGGTTTTCCGGATTATACTGGTGGAGATGATGTTAGTTCGCCGAAATTTAGTGGGTTAAATAACAGCAATATAGGGTTCATTTTAGATAATCACCCTACAACAAATCCACCCGCACCGATTTATCAACATACAGAAGTAGATAGTTTAGGGAGTTTAACAGTTGATAAAAAAGGATTGTTGGGTGATATAGATTGTATATATTTCTACGAAAAGAATGATAATAGTATATATAGTCTAAATAGTTTGGGCATAATTAAAGAAAAGGCTAACTTTCAAGAAGGCTCCTATATATCTAGTATTAAGTTTTTTGATGATTTAATAGTGTTAGACTCTAAAAATGGATATCTAGTCAGAATAGAAAAAATTAAAAAGGACATTATAGGAAGTGAAACGAGAAGATTTAGTCGCTACTTATTAATAATAGTGGTAGCTTTGATTATTAGCATACTTGTTGGTCTAAGCAAAAAGAGGTAGAATGTAGGTAGATGTATAATAGAAGCATATCAATATAGTGATGAATATATATTTAGGGTATACTAAATTAAGAGGTGAACAGTTTGAAGAAAAAAATAGAAGCTACCTATGGGAAAACTTTAAGAGGAATTATGATATCAGTAAATCCAATTAAAAAGAAAATTATGAAAACTCATTGTATCGTTCATAAATTTATAAATATTCAAGCTATTGAAATATTAGAAAATAAGGGGTATAGTGAAGTTAATAGTTTTTACAAAGGATATATAAAGGAATTAAATAGAGGAGTGACATGGGCAGACCAAGATTTCAAA
>JANZQE010000168.1:0-5985 GCA_038040705.1 Clostridium sp.
CTATAGCATTAACAGGACATTTTTCCTCACATAAACCACATTGTATACATTTTGAATCCCCCGAGGGTGCCATATGAGATTTTAAAGGTTTATAAGGATAGCTACCTTTTACAGAAATACCTTCTATTTCTTCTATTTGTCCAATATTGTTTATTTTATCTCTTATTCTATTTACATATTCTAATATCTTTACATTATCTCCTTTATCAGGCCTATTTGTGGCAACATTATTATTAAGACAATGTTGTCCAATGATTGCAGCTCCAGAAATAACCTTCATATTTGATTCCTTTAAACCTTCTGTTAACTCTAATAATGCATCCCCGTAATCTCTATTTCCATAGCTTACTATTGCAATAGTAGGGGTATTATTTCCTGCAATGTTTTTAAATATTTCATTACAAACTACTGGTAATCTATCAGCATACACTGGAAATCCTATTACAACTAATTCATCCTTACTGAATTTCCTTTTCTTATTTCTTGATTCTACTAAGGTTAAATCAATTTCCTCTACAGTATAACTTCCAATGTCTCCTGCTACCTTATTCACTATTTTCTTAGTACTCCCATTAGGTGAAAAATAAATTGCTATCACTTTCCTTATATCCATTTTTACATCCCCTTTTAATATCTAGTGTAACATATACAAATTATCTATTAGCATGGGTATATTCAACGACATCATAGTCCTTTGAAAGAATTTTAATAAATTTATTATAATTTGGACACATACTCTTGATACATGAAGATATATGAATTGTGTCAGCACCTGCCATCTTTAAGCTTTCAGCTCTGTAAGATATATCTTCAACAGATGTCTTACAGCACTCATTACAATGTCCAAAACCTACAAGCTGAAAACCTTCCTCAGAATACCTTTCGAAAGAATCAATTTTATTGTTAATAGAGTTAAAACAACCAATTCCTGAACATTGTTTTGAATTTTTAAAACAATTTATTATTCCAACTTTTTTCATATCATCCCATCCTCATTTTATATTTTACATACCAACCATATTGTACATGAAAACTACGAAACCTTCAAAGCGAATGTAATGGAATGTATTCCGAATATGCAGAAAAAAAAGCCTAATCTCCTCACGTTGGAGGTGATTAGGCTTTTTTTATCAACTATTACCAAACAACAATCTTTCAGCACCGCAATAAATATTCATCCTGGTTCCCCTTGCAAATCCAACCACAGTCATATTAAGTTTCTTCGCAATATCTACTGCAAGATCGGTTGGCCCTGAGTGTGAAACCAGGACAGGTATGCCTGCTTTGGCTGTCTTAACTAGGATATCCGATGAAATACGCCCTGTTGTAAAAAGCATTTTAGAATTTCTTTCAGTATCATTCAATAAACATTTCCCAATCACTTTATCAATAGCATTATGCCGTCCTATATCTTCTGATAAAAACTCAATGCCATTATCTCCACAAATGCAGCAGCTGTGAGCCCCGCCAGTTTGTTGAAAAAGGTTTGACATGGCATTAAATTCTTTCATTAACTTTAACATCCTTTCCCCGCTAAAAGTGTACTGACTTTTAACAATATCAAGGTTGTTCCCATTTATCATGTTGATATCGACAAGACCTCCTCCACATCCTGAAACAAGGGCTCTTTTATGGAAATCATCTATTTCGATCTCCTTTTTCAAATTGATAAAAGCAATATCTCCTGTGCTGAATTCTATTTTATTTATATCATCCTTTGATGTAATAATTCCATTTGAAAACAAAAATCCTACACACAGTTCCTCTACTTCATTTGGCGTGCACATTAGAGTCGCATAATACTTGTTATTTATAAAAATATTCAATGGTTTTTCCTCTATAACCCAATCCTCCATCTCTTCTTTTAGAGATGATTTATATCTTATTATATTTATTTTCTTTATAACTTCCATCAATTTCAACCTCTCTGCCATGCTTTAGCACCCCTAGCTAAATCTTCAATATTGTTTAAATTTATAAACATATCTAAATTTCTATTAAATTTTTTAGCTTCGTTCTCTTCAATATAAATAGTATTTGTATTATTAAGCAAATCAAATATTGAAAAATGTTTTTGAGCAACATTTTCTTCAATTTTATCTAAGAGAGAGATAGAATAGAGTCCATTAAAAGGCTCTATTCTATCTCCCCTTTTCGTAATACAAGCACAAACATCAACATTATTATTTACTTTCTCTTTCATAAACCTTATATAGTCGTTATTAATAATAGGCATATCACACGCAATAAGATAAGCATACTCACTTGCACTATTTTTGAGACCTGCATGAATCCCACCTAATGGTCCAATCCCTATTATTTCATCACAAACAACCTTGTAATTCACATTTTTATATTGATTTAACTTGTTTGAAACCACAATAATTTCACTAAAATCTTGACGTAATTTATTAATTTGAATATCCATCAATCTTTTTTTATTTATATTCAGAAATTGTTTATCAAAACCCATTCTTGAGCTATTTCCACCAGCAAGTATTATTGCAGTTTTAAATTTATCCATTATGCGCCCCTTGTTTTTATTTTCTAATAATCCCTAAAGCACTGGACCGGCGCTTATTTTTGATACTATCACTTATAACTTTAGGTTTAACTATGATAAAGGCATCACCCGGGCATACCTCTACACATGCAGGGCCTCCAGGTCTTCCTGCGCATAAATCACATTTATGTGCCACCATAACTTCTTTACTCTGCTTGCCTTCTTTATTAATAACACTCAGGTTCATCTGCACTTGTTCCTCGCCATTTTGGCACTGTGGAACCATATCCATAGCACCAAACGGACAAGTAAGCATACATGTTTTACATCCGATACATAGTTCTGATTTTACAACAATCTTATTCTCTTGATGAACAATTGCTGCTACCGGACAAGCATTTGCACAGGGTGCATCATCACATTGTCGACATTGTATCGGCATAGTAACCCGTTCTGCCCGTATCAGATTGATACGAGGCAAAAATGGAGCATCTATAACCCCTGCAGTATCCACACTACTATCTAAATGTGCAACCGCACACGCAATTTCACAAGCCTTACAACCAATACATTTATTAGGATTTGCAACAACGAATGTATTCAATCTGATTACCTCCTTGGTGTGTATTTAGTATGGAGTAAATGATGTATATTACCTTCTACCAAAAATTCCTTATAAATTTTTTGAATTTCAGGATTATTATGTGATTTTCTGTGTTCCATTTTTTCATCATGCACATATGTATTAGACTTACGATTAGTATAGGCGATATCTTTCTCATCAGGCATCAATACCTTCGGTTGTCCACCTCCGCTAACACATCCAATTGGGCAGGTCATCACTTCAATGAAATGAAAATCCGATTTTCCAGCTTTAATTGCTTCTAAAACTGGCACAACATTTTTTAGTCCAGCAACCACTGCCACTTTTAGTGTCACATCTCCGGCTTTAATCTGTGCTTCTCTCACACCTTCGTCACCTCTGACGAATTTAAGATTGACATCAGGAAGCTTTTTTTTAGTAAGCAGTTCATATCCAGTACGTAGCGCTGCTTCCATAACACCACCGGTAACACCAAAAATAGTTCCTGCCCCAGAATAAGTTCCGAGTGGCTTATCAACCTCTTCTTCTGGTAAGTCATTAAAATTAATATCAGCATCCTTAATTAATTGTGCAAGTTCCCGCGTAGTAATCACAACATCTACATCGCGATAGCCGCTATCTTTCATTTCAGGGCGTTCACATTCGAATTTTTTGCAAACACAAGGCATAACCGAAACACTATAAACCTTGGCAGCATCTACACCATCAACCTGTGCACCATATGTCTTAAACATCGTACCCGCCATTTGCATTGGAGACTTGCAAGAAGACAGATGGGGTATAAGCTCAGGGCAAGCCTGTTCAATAAATTTTACCCAAGCAGGACAACAGGAAGTGAACATAGGAAGTACTCCGCCTTCCGTAACCCTTTTAATAAGTTCATTACTTTCCTCCATAATAGTAAGATCAGCAGCAAAATTTGTGTCATAAATTCTATTAAAACCTAATTTTCTTAGTGCAGCTGCCATTTTACCTGGTGTTAAACTTCCAAGCGGCATGCCAAATTCTTCAGCAATCGCTACTCTAACTGCCGGTGCACATTGAACCATAGTAAAAAGATTTAGATTCGCTAAGGCATCTTTTACTACTGAGGCATGGCCTGTATAGTAGGATGCAAATAATGGCTCTTTAACAGAAGGGAGCATATTACGTTCTTGCATCTTTTGCTCCCGTGGGGCAATATCCTCATCAAATGCAGATGCATAAGCGCTGCAAATTTGTACACACTGACCACACAAAACACAACGCTCAGCATTAATTACTTGGGGTTGTCCTTTTTCGCCTTCTATGGCATCTACAGGGCAAATACTCGCACATCGCCTACATCCTGTACATAACTCTTTATCAATATTAATAAAACCTTCACTCTTGATCGTCAAAGCAAGCGCCTCCTATCTTGTTTAAATAAACTTAATCAAAAAAACTTTTCACAGAATCAAGCAAATTGATAGCTGCTTCTATGTTCCGTTTTCTTTTTATTTGTTTTGGTATAATAAGCTCCAATGCTTTCTCGGGACATACTCTAATACAAGCCGGACCGTTAGGCTGGTCCACACATAAATCACATTTATGTGCGAGCATTACTTCCTTTTCTACTAGACCATCGTCAGTTTCAGACATAAGTACATTCTGAGTAACTATTTGACCATTTTTATATTTAGGAACAAGATCTATTGCGCCAAAAGGACATGCCAACATACACGTTTTACAACCTACACAATCTTCGGTATTAACCAAAATTTTATTATCAACCTGATTAATGGCTGCTACTGGGCAAGCATTCGCACAAGGAGCATCCTCGCAATGGCGACATTGAATCGGCATAGTCACTTCCGCTGTTTTAACAAGAAAAAGTCGCGGCATAATCGGTGCCTCTACTGTTCCTACTGTCTTTCCAACATTATCAGTATGGACAACAGCACACGCAAGTTCACAAGCTTTACACCCTATACATTTATGAGGATCCGCTACTACAAAAGAGTTAAGTTTTGCATTCAATTTAATAACCTCCTTCTAATTTACTTTTTCTACTTTTACCGAACAAACTTTAAGTTCAGGCGTTTGAGTTATAGGATCAGATGCGCTATTAGTCAAAATATTACCCGGGCTCTCTGTGAAATGGAAGGTAATAAATGTTAACCCTTTTGGCACTCTGGTTGTTACCTGTGCTTTTGTAATTAATGAACCACGCCGTGTTGTTACACGAATTTCCTCACCATCTTCAATATTAAGTTTTTTTGCATCCTTAGGGTTAATTTCCAGAGATTCTTCCGGATGTGCACCATTAAGTCCCCAGCAACGTCTCGTCATAGTTCCTGTATGATAGTGAGCTACAACACGCCCGGTAGTCAGCATCAGTGGATATTCTTCATCAGGAAGTTCTGCAGGTTCTCGATACTCCACCGCAGAAAACTTACCTAACCCGCGAATAAACTTATCAACATGCAAAATAGGTGTACCAGGATGACTCTCATTGGGACATGGCCATTGAATTCCTCCATCCTCCAATCGTTTATAACTAATACCAGCATAACTTGGCGTCAAAGCCCTCATTTCGTCATATACGTCTTCAGGAGAACTATACTCCGCTGGATAATCCATCGCCTTAATAATATCCCTCAATATTTGCCAATCTGGAAGACTATTACCTTTTGGTTCTATAGCCTTACGAATACGCTGCACTCTACGCTCAGCACTACTAAAAGTTCCGTCTTTTTCGGCAAATGTTGCACCGGGAAGAACAACGTCAGCAATTTCAGCTGTTTCAGTCAAGAAAATATCTTGAACAATCAAACAATCCACATGCTCTAAACAATGTTTGACATGATTTATGTCAGGATCGCTACGCATTGGATTTTCACCAAATACATACAATATT
>JANZQE010000169.1:0-4910 GCA_038040705.1 Clostridium sp.
TGTAGCAAGTGCTGCTGGTGAGTCCATACCGAAAAGTGCAATGGCAACTGCAACTGCAAGTTCAAAAAAGTTAGACGCTCCAATCATTCCAGCTGGTGCAGCAATATCATGTGTTAGTCTTAGCTTTTTACTTGTTAAATACGCAATAAAGAATATAAAAAAAGTTTGTATAGTTAGAGGCACCGCTATAAGTAAAATATGTAATGGATTATTTAATATGGTTTCACCTTGAAATGAGAATAACAATATAAGCATTAGTAGTAATCCAACAGTCGTTGCATTATCAAACTTGTGCAGGAAGGAATTTTCAAAATACTCTAGGCCTTTTTTCTTTGTTACCGTAATCCTAGTCAATACGCCCCCAATAAGAGGAATAACCACAAATAAAACCACTGATAATATGAGTGTGTTCCAAGGAACAGTAATATTACTGACACCTAAAAGAAATTTAACGATAGGAATGAACGCGACCAATATAATCAAATCATTTGTTGCTACTTGCACAACGGTATATGCGGGATTACCCTTTGTAAGATGGCTCCATACAAATACCATTGCAGTACATGGAGCAGCTCCTAGTAAGATTGTTCCTGCAAGATATTGGGTTGCTAGTTCTGGCGTTATAAATGCTTTGAATACTACAAAAAAGAAAAACGAAGCTATTGCATACATTGTAAATGGTTTTATAAGCCAATTTGTTATCCATGTTACATATAAACCTTTCGGGTTCTTGCCAACATCTTTAACGCTTTGAAAGTCTACCTTCATCATCATTGGATAAATCATTATCCAAATAAGTATAGCTGTAGGTATTGAAACCTTAGCATATTCAAATTTATTTAAGAATTCTGGGATCACTGGAATAAACTTTCCAATAAGTACGCCTACCACCATACAGATAGCTACCCAAACGGTTAAATACTTTTGGAAGAATTCAATTTCAGGTGCTTTTACTTCATCCATATTAATCACTCCTTTTCACCACTACATAAATCTTGAATCTTGCATTTACCCAATCTTTCACAGTCACTATTATAAGAATTTAATTGTTTTAGTTCTTTTTTTAAATAAGCAAACAGATCAGGTTTATTTTCTATAAAATTATTATCTATTTTGTAATATACCCATTGTGCTTTTTTATAACCCTCAAGTATTCCAGATCTTTTAAGCGCCGTTAGATGCCTTGAAACATTTGATTGGTTCATATTAAGACACTGCTCAATTTCGCATACACACATTTCACCTTCCATAAGGAGTGCCACAATGCGAAGTCTATTTTCTTCTGCTAATGCTTTAAATATATCTACCATATCATTTCTACACTTAAATCAATTTCACTATTTTCAATTCTTTTCTTTAAATCTTTAATTTTTTCTTCGATTATTTTAGCTATTTTTATAAATTCTGCGTCGGATTTTCCAGTAGGGTCATCAAGGCCCCAATCTTCTTCATGCTTATGAGCCATTATTGGACAAACTACATTACATCCCATTTTTATTACAACATCAGCTTTTGGTATATCATCTATCAATTTCGATGTGTGAGTTTCATTCATGTCTAACTTATATAAATCCTTTATTATTCTCACCGCGTCTTGATTGATTTGAGGCTTAGTTTCAGTCCCTGCCGAATATGATTCAAACACCTCCGACGCAAATTGTTTTCCGAGGGCCTCTGCCATTTGTGATCTACATGAATTATGAACACATATAAATGCTACCTTTGGTTTCATATATTGATTCTCCTTTTTGTATATTCTTATATTCGTCTATACTCATATTGTAATATTAACTCCTTGTTTTGTCAACATGTTATCATTCTATTATGGGGTAGCCGCAAAACGTGGATGGTTTAATGTTTTAATCCAAAATCCATATACGTAATAATGAAATGCATAACACCAAAAAATGCTGTTGGTATAATAGCCAAATAATTATAAAGCCACATCTCAGCCAATATAAAATATATCACTGGAATAACAGCCATTCCCAAAAGAATAAGCAAATTTGCCTTGCCTGTAAAACAGAATATCCATAAAACATAATAAAAAATTAACATTATTGCCATACTAATTGTATACCCACATAAAATTTCAGACGTTTGTTTTTTTATAATAAATATAAGTAAAATGATAAATATTACCTGACTTCCATGCTCCAAAACATCTAAAATTAAATGTGTATTTACATTGTTTCCTGATACATCTGAGGCAGGAATTAAAAAATAAAATATATTGGGTATCATAGGTAATAAAAATACTACTAACCCTTTCCATGAAAATCCTATATTGTTTTGTAAAAATTCCATTATTTTCTCCATATCATTCTCCCTTTTATAAATTCTCTAAGATTTCTTTACTCCAATCAATATATAACTTTGCCTGACGTATGCCTAGATTTAATACACAAAGTATCTGCCTATGATTATTATGCATTTCTATATCTTTATTTAGCTGCATATCAAATAAATTAAACAATTCCAGTTTTTGCTCTGATAATTCTTTAAACGCAGTAATATGTTTTCGCATTTCCTCCACATTTTTGTTAGTTGATAAAAACATTTTTAAAAGGAATTCGCTTCTAGAAGTATCTTTTTCATTTTCTGCTTGCATCCACTCTTTTAACTCTTTTTCTCCATTTAAAGTTATTTTGTACTTTGTTTTTCCACGTTTTATTTTTTCTTTTGATTCGATGTTAGAAAAATCAATTAACCCTTCTTCTATCATCTTGCTAAGTTCTGGGTATATTTGTCCAAAGCTTTCCTGCCAAAAGAAAGACATTCGTGTATCTATAATTTTTTTCATTTCATACCCGCTTAGTTCTTCTTCCTGAAGAAGTCCTAGTAATACATACCTTGTTTTTTTCACTTATGTTCTCCCCTTTATTTTATCTTATAAGAAATTGCCTTTTTAGGACAACTATCAACGCATGCACCGCATAATATACACTCTTTATCATCCATCTTCTCTGTTTGAACTTTTTCTGCCACATTAAGACTCATCGGACAGTTCTTATCGCACACATGACAGTTTACACATGCATCTTTATTTGCATCCAGCCTAAGACTTTTAATTTTTAGAAGACTTCCAAATTTACTTCCTATCACCATAAATGGTGCCATCCAGCAAAAATAGTGGCAAAAGATTCTCTTACCAAATACTACGGATGGTATGAAAATTAGAAATACTATTCCATAATATATAGTATAAGCATAGATATTTGACACTGAGATTCCATGGTCTGTGGCATAGAAAACATCAACTGTTAATTCTTGTTTTTTAAATATAAAACAAGTGATTACAACTATTATCCATACCATCCAAATTGCATACTTTATATTATTTTTCCATCCCTGCTTAGGTTTCTTATCGTTAACGATCATTGCACATTCTTGTATTCCAGCTGCTGGACATAAATACCCACAAAATAATCTTCCTAAAAAAACAGAGCCTATTAGCATTGCAAGAAATACAATAAAACTTCCAGTGATTATTCCTTGTATTGCACCGTGAATAATTAAATATGGTGAAAGATAATATATGGTTATTGGAAATAGTAACATTGAAATTATTAAAATCAATTTTCTACTATTTTGTCTTTTCATAGTGCTCCCCCTTAATATATATTTTAGTTATATATCTTAAAGATATATTAACATGAAATTTTGAGTATGTCAATTATAGTAAATAAAATAAAAGAGACGAATATTCTTCGTCTCAAACTGTAAGTAATTTCTCTTTTGTTATAAGTTTTCAACCTTTAGTTATTGCATTGTCTAGAATCATTCCTGTATACATAACAGGGTCCTTAGCTGTTGAGAATGGTGGTGCATAAGCTAAATCAAGATGAAATAAATCCGAAGCGCAAGCCCCAAAAGTTATTGCAGTTACAAACACATCAATTCTTTTATCAACACCATTTGCACCAACTATCTGGACCCCAAGTAACTTTCCTGTATTTTTATCTGCAACTGCCTTAATTGTCATATCTTCACCACCATAATAAGTTGCCTTATCAATCTTTGTATTATGACAAACAGCTACTTCATAACCTTCCTTTATTGCTTCCTTTTCACTTAACCCAGTGCTTGCAATAGTCATGTCAAACACCTTGAAAATTCCAGTTCCAAGAATTCCTCTAAATTCAAGGTTTCCACCATTCAACGCTTCTCCAACTATTCTTCCTGTTTTGTTTGCAGTGGAACCTAGCGGTCTATAAATACTTTTTCCTGTTACGCATGAATAACTTTCTGCGCAATCCCCACAGGCATATATATAATCGAAGTTGGTCTGCATTTTCTTATTTACTTTAATTGCCCCAGTTTCACCAATTTCTACTCTAGCAGCCTTTGCAAGCTTAATGTTAGGTTTAATTCCTACAGCAGTAATGATGAAATCAGTTTCTATTTCCTTACCACTACTTAATATTACTTTAGCACCTGGAAATTCACCTTCAATAGCAGCTACACTATCCCCTAAAACAATATTAATTTCTTTTTCTTTTAAATATTTCTCAATATATATCGCCATATCTTTGTCCATAGCCGGCATAATTTGAGGAGCAAGTTCCACAACAGTAACATCAATACCTAATTTCTTCAGGTTTTCAGTCATCTCAAGACCTATAAATCCAGACCCAACAATGACTACCTTTTTAGGACTATTTTTATTTATAAATGATTTTATTCTGTCTGCACTCTGAACGTTTCTTAAATTAAATACATTAGCCTTATGAATACCAACAATGTTTGGAACTACTGCACTCGCTCCTGTAGCTATAACAAGTTTATCAAAATCTTCAATAAAAACTTCATCAGTTTCTAGATTTTTGATAGTTAATTTTTTCTTCGCACTATCTAAATTTAAAACCTCATGCGAAGTAAATACGTCTACATTATACTTTTTCTTAAAG
>JANZQE010000170.1:0-2989 GCA_038040705.1 Clostridium sp.
ATCAGACAGTGGTAATTGAGAGTAAACCTAGAATTATTAGTACTTATAATATAGTTGGTCCTAAGGAAGGCCAGGGACCACTGTCAGAGTATTTTGATAGGATATTAGAAGATGATCTTAACGGAGCGGAAAGTTTTGAAAAAGCTGAAACAAGTCTTTTATATACTGCAGTATCGGAGAGTATAAAAAAAGCAAAACTAAAAGAAACTGATATTAATTATTTACTAGCAGGAGATTTATTAAATCAATTATTCTCTTCAACTTTTGCAGCAAGAGATTTAAACATTCCATTCCTAGGGCTTTATGGAGCTTGTTCAACCATGGCAGAGTCTTTAAGTGTAGGGGCAATGATAATGGAAGGAGGTATGGCTAATTACATTGTAGCGGCTACCTCGTCGCATTTTTCTGCTGCTGAAAGGCAATATAGGCTGCCGCTGGAAATGGGAAGTCAGAGAGCGCCGACATCGCAATGGACAGTTACAGGTTCAGGAGCAATGGTTCTGGGTAAAAAAGGTAATTTTCCTTATGTTACTCATGTTACTACTGGAAAAGTTAAAGACTATGGAATAACAGATGTAAATAATATGGGCGTTGCGATGGCGCCTGCAGCTGTAGATACAATTAAACAACATTTTATAGATACTGGTAGAAAGCCTTCGGATTATGATATTATTGCCACGGGAGATTTGGGAATGGTAGGGAGGCAATTTACAGAAGAATTACTTTTAGAATATAAGTACGATATGAAAGGTCATTATATTGACTGTGGTGAGCAAATTTTTGATGCGCAAAAACAGGCAACGAATGCTGGCGGTAGTGGTTGTGGATGTTCTGCTGTGGTCGCAACAGGTTACTTATATAAAAACATGCTAAAGGGAAAATTTAAAAGGATATTGTTAGTTTCCACAGGCGCACTTCTCAGTCCAACTTCCGCGTTACAGGGAGAAACAATACCAGGCATAGCTCATGCTGTTTCAATAGAGTTTGGAGGTGAGTAAATGAACAATTATATTATGTCCTTTTTAGTTGGGGGTATAATTTGTGTAATAGGTCAAATACTTATGGACACCACTAAATTAACTCCAGCACGTATATTAGTTTTATTTGTAACTGCCGGAGTAGTACTAGGTGCACTAAATATATATGATGTGGTGATAGAATATGGTAAGGCGGGAGCTAGTATACCGCTTCCAGGGTTTGGATTTAGTTTGGCTAAAAGTGTAATGAAGGAAGTGGATGAAGCTGGTCTTATAGGGGCGTTTACTGGCGGGATAAAGGGCACTGCGGGTGGAATCACTGCTGCGATTTTTTTTGGTTATGTAATGGCTTTAATATTTACTTCTAAATCTAAAGGGTAAAAAAACTGCTATCAAATACAATTTGTATTTGATAGCAGTTTTTATTTTATTAAGGGGTATTGGTATCTCCTTTATTTTTACCTGGCTTATCAGTTGGAGTAACAATAGGAGGCTCAACCACTGGAGGAACAACAACTGGAGGTTCCTCCACTGGAGGTTCAACCACTGGTGGTTCAACAACCGGTGGCGTAACTGGAGGAATTATAATTTCCTTTGAAAAGGTATCAACTGCTGTTGGTAATACATATTTAGCGTCTATTAAATTTGCTTTAGGTTTATAGTCTCTCACTATAAAAACTCTTGTTTCAATCATATCAGGTGGCGAAAATTCTGACGGTAGCACGTATTTGCCACTAGCAGGATCTTTAATAACTTTAGCCTGAACATGAATGGTATCAAATGTTTTTGGTTGAGTTCCATTAATAAATAGTTCGGAATAAATTCTGTTTCCTCTAGGGTCTTTATTAGTTAAATCTGAAGGTATATTTCCTGAATCCTTTGATACAGAATAGGAGGATATACCGGATGGCTTTTCTATCTCTTTAACTGGAAGTGAGGTATGGGCAGATTTCATAATTTTTGACCATACTGCAGCTGCATCGTTACTACCAAAGTCTTCAATTGAATTAAATCCAGTATCTGTTCCAATCCAAACAGCAGCAGAGTAATATGGCGTTAAGCCAACAAACCATAAGTTTTTTGAATCAGAAGAAGTACCGGTTTTACCTGCAACAGGCATGTCACCAAAAGCAGCCCTTGTTCCAGTTCCACCCTGTACAGGTCCCTTTAATAAATCATACATTATATAAGCACTTTGAGGAGATAAAACAGGCTTTGGGTCATATTTTGTCTGGAGTAATACTTTGCCAGTTCTATCAATTACCTCTGTGTATAACCTTGGAGCAGTTCTCATTCCGTTGTTGCCAAAAACGCCATATGCGGATGCCATAGTGAGAGGATTTGTTCCGACATAATCACCTCCATCTAATTGACCAAGTGCCATAGCAGAAATACTTCCTGTATCAGCATCATCTAGTTGAAGTCCAAATTTTTTACCATATGATACGCTGGTTTTTATATCAATCATATCCACAATTTTCACCGCTGCCACATTAACAGAGAATTTTAAATTATCTCGTAGAGTGGTGTATCCTCTATATATGTTCGGCGAATTTGTGGGGTTATATAAACCGGTAGGACCTTTATATTTTATCTGAAGCTCTTTGGGTAAAGGCGAATCTTCAATAATGGTAGAAGCTGTAGCTATTTTTGTATCAATAGCTGGTCCATATACAGTTAACGGCTTAATCGTTGAGCCCGGAGCCTTTAAGAAGCTATTAGATGCGGCTCTATTGTGGGTCATAGGACCCTGACCGCTACTACCTCCTATAATAGTTTTTACTTCACCTGTACGATAATCTATTATAACTGTAGAGGCTTGAAGTTCTGGATTTTTTGTTTTATTTGATTTTATAGCTTCATCAATTAGCTTCTGGGATGCATTCTGCATTGTGGTATTCATAGTTGTGTGAATTTGTAAGCCATCATACATAAGTCTTGATTGGGCCTCTTCTTTGCTAATACTATACTGTTTCATTAAATCTTCTGTAACCTGAGTAATTACAGGTCTA
>JANZQE010000171.1:0-3060 GCA_038040705.1 Clostridium sp.
GTTATAGTTAATCCAGGAATTACTATAGGTAATAATGTAGTAATTGGTTCTGGAAGCGTTGTAACAAAAGATATTCAATCTAACTGCATAGCAGTAGGTAATCCTTGTAAAGTAATAAAACAAATTACAGATGAGGATAAGCAATATTACTTTAAAAATTTTAAAATTAACACTAATATATAATGATAAAGGGCTTATATTAATTAATGTAAGCCCTAATTTTTATGCAGCAACTGATTTATTCTTTTCCTTAAAATTATAAGAAACAATTATTGTAATGATGGGTGATAAATAACATAAAACTGCGTAGGGAGCGTAGGATGTTGCGGAAATTCCCGTTAGAGATTTAAGTATAAGAGCATTAATATTAAAGGCTATTAAAGGAGCAATTATGGTGCCGGTATCAGAAATAGTCCTTGCAAGTATGCTTGCATCAACACCGAGTTCCTTATATTTATCTTGCAGAAGTCTACCGGGAAGTAAAATTCCAACTGTCTGGTCACAAGTAATTATAGTTAAAAAACTACTGATTAGGGATGTTTTAATAATAAGCTGTCCTTTAGTCCGCGCACCATTGGTTACCTTTTTAATAAATGGTGCTATCATTCCGGTTTTTTCCAAAAGACCTGTTAAACTAACCGCTCCCATAATTATAAGAACGACCTCTATCATTGATTTAATACCACCACTAATTAGTATTCTATTAAGTTCAGAAGAGTCAGTAGAACCACTGTATCCAAAGAAAAGTGAGCTTATAAGGTTAGCGAACGACATATGCTGAAACAAAACACTAACTAGGCAACCTGCAAAAACACCTATTAATATTGTGGGAATTGTTTTAAAACCCAAAAGCGGAGGTATAAGGACTATAGCAGGAAGAAGTGCAATGTATGGAGAAATTTTAAAACCTTCTAATATAGCATTTTGATAATGTAGAAGATTGTCAGAGCCGGGGCTTATGGTAAAATTCGTACCCATTAAATAATATACTACAGCGGTAATTAAAAATAGTGGTATGAAGGTTGGAAGCATTACAGTAATCACTTCCTTATAGCTTCTTTTTGTTGCTGTAAGGGTAAGATTTAATAGACCGGAGAGTGGAGATATTTTGTCCGCAATAAAAGCACCAGATACTATTACTCCAAGAAGTAGTGGCGCCGGAACTCCAAAGCCTTTGCCTACGCCAAGTAATGCAATACCTATTGTACTAACCGTTCCAATTGCTGTGCCCATGAATATGGATACTAATGAAACTATTAAAAAAGCAGCCAATAGAAAATTCATTCCCTTCATATATTCAAACCCATAATACATTAGAGAGGGTACCACGCCAGAAGCTAACCATACCGAAGCTGCGGCGCCAATAAGTAGAATTAGCACATAAAGTGTCCATGCTTCTTTTAGCCCAGAAAGAATTAGCACTAGTATATCTTTTATGGTATATTTGTATTGCATGAGTATAAGGGAAGTAATAATAATACCACCTAAAAATCCATATGCAAGGGATGTGTTAGTTAAAATACAGATAGAAATTAGGAGAATACTTACTGCAATAATAATAAATGAATGCGTCCGTGATATACTTTTTTTGTCCATAGGTCACCTCGATTAACTATTTAATATAACCATAATTATACACTTTAAAACACAATTTTAAAATATATTATTATTATAGTTACTATGATACAATATATGTAACTTTTATCTAATTATTAAAATAAGGAATTTACAAGGAGGACGAGATAATATGAATAATGTATATGCATTTGTAAGTGTGATTTTATCGGCTATTATATTTGGCATAATACTCGATACAGTAAATAAAAGTAGTTTGAAATTATTTGTACCGCTGCAGAGGCTAGTGGGAAAGTCAAAACATAAAAAGATTTTAAGAGTTGCTGTATTTATAACTGCTATTTTCCTAAGCGTTGCAATTAAGGACTTTTATAATTTAAATTATATTGTATTTGGAATATTGGTAGGATTTTTTAGCGCTATAATTGAAGTTATCTTTACTAAAAATGGTCCCACCCACGTGGCAAGTAAAAAGTTGAAAAACTAACAATCTTATGTTAAAATAGCATATCAGAAAATATTAAGCGAATAATAAAGTTAGGCAAATTAAAAGGAGATGTTTTATATGGATAAGTATGTTTGTATAGTATGCGGATACATTTATGATCCAGCAGAAGGAGATTCAGATGGAGGAATAGCACCAGGTACTAAGTTTCAAGATATTCCTGTTGACTGGGTTTGTCCATTGTGTGGAGTTCCTAAAACAGAATTTGAAATAGTTGAATAAAATAAAAGAATCCGAGGATATCCTCGGATTCTTTTATTTTACTTTATAGCCATACAATCTAATTCTTTTCTAAGAACAAATTTAAGTTGATATTAGCAATTTTGTAATTTTTAGAATCCGCATCTTCAAAATGCCACCATTCAGTATTAATGGTAGTAAAACCATTATCAATCATACATTTCGTTAACAGATTCATATTTTTCTTTGTTTCATTTGTCATCTTAGAATTGGTTCTGCTTGCTTTAGATGAAAAATCATCAAATTTTGATGGCATATTTACATCATTACCATTTTTGTCTACAAGAGTAACATCAACAGCACAGCCTTTATTATGTATTGAACCACCGTTTTTAGGATTAGCAACGAAACGACTATCTTTTACTATATCCCAAAATATCTGCTGTACATAAACAGGTCTGTAACCATCCCAAACCTTGATTCTGTATCCCAATTTCTTAAGCTCAGTATTTGCATTAACTAGCTTCTCAGCAGTATTTTTTCTTAGTACACTTATCTTACTCGGATAAATAATTTTCTTAGTAAAATTATCTGTAGTTGCATATTTTAAATCAATTATTATATCACTATCCAAAGATGTTAATAGAACGAATCCGTCTATTTCTTTAACATTGTTTTTTGGTGAGCTGTTAGGTTCCTCTTTATTGGGGGTTTCCTTGTATTTTGGAGTCTCCTTAGGTTTTGAAGCCTTAGCTTCAATGTCGGGAGTTTTTTGTGGTTCATCAGGTGCTGATTCTATA